>NZ_JAMQUS010000040.1:0-67680 GCF_025594995.1 Turicibacter sp. GALT-G1 | reverse complement strand
TTTTGAGACAGCCCCTTTTAATATCCTTACTTTTCTAAACTTTTTGCCATCAATACTAAGGCATCTTTTCCTATCATACCTGGTTTAATTCCTAGCCTATCACATGCCACTGTTACTTTAGCTAATGGAGCTTCTAAAAGCTGTTCAATACTACGAACTCCCTCTGCACGTCCTGCAATAATTTTTCGAGCTCGTAATTTTTCAGAGTTATTAAAGAAATCAATATCTAGTGCTGCACACATAATGTATCCTACTTTTTCATAAGACACAATAAATAATGTCGTTTTAGGTAATTCTACCTCATAAGTTAAGAAATCGTAACCTTCAATATTAATTTTATTTACATGTAACACAACTTATCACCTCTCTATAACCTATGCAAAAAGCCTAGAGTAAGTGATAAAAAATGTTAATAAATAGCGTTCTTTGATATTTTAAACAATTTCAAGCATAAGGATCTATCGATTGTACAAACTAGAAATGAAATTTGTATACAAGGAGTGCTGTTTATGAAAGTAAAACAATTTATGACAGATGGCATCGAAGCACTAGCACCTAATGAAACGGTTTTAAATGCTTCAAGGTTAATGAAAAAATATGATATTGGATCACTTCCGGTCATTGATGAATCATCACAAGTTATTGGGATTGTAACTGATCGTGACATTGTTGTTCGTGTATTTGCAGACATTCTCCCTATGAATACAAAAGTGGAAGATATAATGACCCATCCTGTTCATACAATTATAGAAACAGCTGAAGTTGGGGAAGCAATCTCTTTAATGGCCAATAAACAAGTTCGTCGCCTACCAGTTGTCGACAATAATCATAAATTAGTTGGAATGATTTCACTTGGTGATTTAGCAGTTCATCAACTAACTGATGGACGCGCTGAAATTGCTTTAAAAGAAATCTCTGAACCGAATACTAACCCAAATCGCGACTTAGAAGTTGATGATTTTCCATTATAAAACGTGTACCGATAATAGAAGCTATTCTAATCAAACTAAAAAACTGAGTAAGCGACGACAAAGCAGTTCTCCTTTCTCAGTTTTTTATTAATATCTTTAACTCAATAATAGAAACTTTCTTCAAAATTAATAATTAAATCATTCCATCAATGATTGATTAAAATAATGTGGGGATGCAAACTCAATTCCTCTATACGCTTGTATCCCCGCAACTTTAAATGATTCGGTAGTTAAATATTTTTCTACCATTTCAATCATAATGAATAATTAGCCATTCATATCTGCTTTTAATGTAGACATTAAGATTAAGTCTAGACTCATTCCCTTTTGAACATATTAAATATATTCTTCAAAAATAATTTCATTCATGGCTGATGGATTTTTGACGCCACCTTCAATGATTAAATATTTCACGTTTTTAATCGTCCTTCAATACAATTAACATTTTATTATTTCTTCAAACCATTAATATAAGATGAATACTTAAACAGCCCCTCTCTTGAATGAAATAAAAAACTAATCACTTGTTATAAGTTAATTAAAAAAGTCACTATAAAATTTTATAGTGACTTTTAGTATTTAAATATAATTAATATATGCACCCATTATTTATTTTAATCTTCATGATTACAACCGCATTGATGTTCTAGTTCTTCAAATTCATCGTCATCATCTTCTTCGATGTCAATTACACAACTACCAAGTGCTTCGTCTAATAATTCCTCATCACTTAGTGTTGATAGATTAAGCGCATCTAAAACGGGGCAATAACGGGTGATTCCCTCTGCAACTTTCATACTACCAAGTGCAGCCATCCATCCTTTATGCTTCATAATTCCTAAACTAACCATCATTAATCCGGCACTAATTCGAACATAAGCGTCCATGCGTCCAACGTTTTTTACACACATGTGAATCACTCCTTTCGTTAATAGTGTCTCATTTTTCGACATTTTAATTCATTTTATTCAACTAACAAATAAAGTAAAAAGACTAAGTCCATATTAAGACTTAGTCTTTTTACATAATAATTTAATTAAAATTTAAACAGCTAATCGTTGATTAGCCGATTGATCCATTCATTTCAAGTTTTAATAATTGGTTTAACTCAACCGCATATTCCATTGGTAACTCTTTTGCGAACGGTTCAATGAATCCCATAACAATCATTTCTGTTGCTTGTTCTTCAGTTAATCCACGGCTCATTAAATAGAATAATTGCTCTTCTGAAACTTTTGAAACTGTTGCTTCATGTTGAATCGTTACATCATCATTTTTAACAATGTTATATGGAATTGTATCTGATTTTGAAATATCATCTAAGATAATTGTATCGCATTCAACATGAGACTTGGCACCTTTAGCCTTTTTGCCATGTTCTACAATTCCACGATATGTTACATTTCCTCCACCACGTGATAATGATTTTGAAATAATTGTTGAAGATGTATTTGGTGCTAAGTGAATCATTTTGGCACCCGCATCTTGAATTTGTCCTTCTCCAGCAAATGCAATTGAAATTGTTGTTCCTTTTGCACCTTCACCTTTTAAGACACACGCAGGATACTTCATCGTAATTTTTGAACCGATATTTCCATCAATCCATTCCATATGAGCATAATCTTCACATACTGCACGTTTCGTTACTAAGTTTAAGATATTATTTGACCAGTTTTGAATCGTTGAGTAACGACAACGTCCACCCTTACGAATATAAATTTCAACAACTGCAGAGTGTAATGAATCAGCTGAGTAAGTTGGTGCCGTACATCCTTCAACGTAATGAATATCTGCCCCTTCATCAACAATGATTAATGTACGTTCAAATTGTCCCATACTTTCAGTATTAATACGGAAATAAGATTGTAATGGTTTCTCAATTTTTACGCCTTTTGGAACATAAATGAATGATCCACCTGACCAAACGGCACTATTTAATGCGGCAAATTTATTATCTGCATAAGGAATAACTTTTCCAAAGTATTCTTTAAATAAATCTGGATATTCACGTAATGCTGAATCTGTATCCATGAAGATAACTCCTGCTTCTTCAAGTTCTTTTTGGTTATTATGGTAAACAACCTCTGATTCATATTGTGTTGAAACCCCAGATAAGAACTTAGCTTCTGCTTCTGGAATCCCTAATTTATCAAACGTATCTTTAATTTCATCTGGAACGTCTTCCCAACTATTTTCTGTCTTTTCAGACGGTTTAATATAATACGTATAATCATCGAAATTAATTTCTGATAAATCTGGTCCCCATTCTGGCATTGGCGTTTTCGCAAAATGCGCATAAGCTTTTAAGCGATACTCTAACATCCATTCAGGTTCACCTTTGATGGCTGAGATTTCTCGAACAACGTCTTCTGAAATTCCTTTTCCTGTATCTTTTAAATTTTTATATTCTGTTTTGAAGCCATATTTATAATCCGTTACAATGCCTTCAAGTTCGTGTTTTTTCTCTTGTACTTCAGTACTCACCCAGTAACCCTCCATTTCGGTTTGGTATGATTTTTTTATGTTATTTTTTTATTTCGTTAATTGCTTGCTCAGCAGCTTTCCATGAAATAGTTGCACATTTAACACGTGCTGGGAATTTAGACACACCTTGATAAACTGGTGCATCTCCCATATCTAAATCTTCATCGAATTCATTACCTTTAACTAACTCATAAAAATTGTTTGTAATATGCTGAGCTTCGTCTAATGTTTTTTCTTTTAATGTTTGAGACATAACCGAAGCTGATGAACAACAAATTGAACATCCAGTTCCTTCATGACGTAAGTCAATGATTTTACCGTCCTCTACTTTAACTTGAACCGTAATATCATCTCCACATGTTGGGTTTTTTAAGTGAACTTCATGATACCCATCTTCTTGTAATAATCCTTTATTACGAGGATTTTTATAATGATCCATAATAACTTGGCGATATAATTGCTCTAAATTAGAAAAAGACACCGTCGAAAAACTCCTTTCCTTTACGAGTGGCTTCAATAAATGCATCCACTTCTTCTTTTGTATTATATAAATAGAAACTTGCACGTAAAGTGGCTGGTTGACATAACCATCCCATTAATGGCTGTGCACAATGATGTCCAGCACGTACACAGACCCCTTCGGCATCATAAATAGTGGCTGCATCGTGTGGATGAACCCCATCAATATTAAATGAAATGATTCCAGTTTCAGCATCACGATTAAAAATCGTTACCCCACCTAATTCTTCAAGTTTTTCAACCGCATAGTTTCGTAACTCTAATTCATGTGCTGCAATATTATCAAATCCAATTGCCTCTAAATAATCGATAGCTGCTCCAAGTCCAATTGCTCCAGCAATAACTGGTGTCCCTGCTTCAAAACGATAAGGAGCATCTTTCCATGTTGATGTTACTTCACCAACGATATCAATCATTTCACCACCAAATTCCATTGGCTCTAATGCGTTTAATAATTCATATTTACCATATAAAACACCAACACCTGTTGGTCCACACATTTTATGTCCACTGAAAGATAAGAAATCACAATCTAAATCTTGAACATCAATTTTCATATGTGGAGCTGCTTGAGCTGCATCAACTGAAATGATTGCTCCTACTTCATGAGCTAAAGCTGTGATTTCTTTAATTGGGGACACATATCCCATCACGTTAGAAACATAGTTAATCGCAACAACTTTTGTCTTATCACTTAAAACTTTTTTAAAATTTTCTACTGTAATATGACCTGTTTCATCAAGTGGGATGAATTTTAAGACAGCACCTGTCACACGAGCCACATGTTGCCATGGTAAGAAGCTACTATGATGTTCTAGCTCAGAAACAATGATTTCATCCCCGGCTTTTAAATTATATAAACCATAACTTTGAGCAACTAAGTTTAGGGCGTGCGTTGCCCCTTTAGTAAAAACAATTTCTTCTACCTTTTTAGCATTAATTAATTGTTTAACCTTTTCACGTGCTCCTTCATATAATTCCGTTGCATCGTTACTTAATTGGTATACACCGCGATGAACATTAGATGTTTTCTTCGTATTGTAATGATTTACGGCGTCAATAACCACTTGAGGCTTTAACGTTGTAGCACCACTATCTAAATATACTAATGGATGTCCGTTCATCGTTTCCTTTAAAATAGGGAAATCTTCACGGATACGATTGACATCGATTGACATTGTCTCCACCTCTTTAAGCATTAATTTTACGTTCAATAACCTTCACGAATTCTGATTTGATTACCTCGCTACGAATATCATCAATGAATGGCATTAAGAATCCGTAAATAATTAAAATTTCAGCTGCACGACGCGTTAATCCACGACTCATTAAATAGTATAATTGCTCTTCGTCAATTTTACCAACACCAGCCGCATGTCCAGCTTTAACATCATACTCGTCAATTAAAAGAATTGGATTAGCATCGGCACGTGCTGTTTCAGATAAAATCATGGCACGGCTTTCTTGTTGTGCATTCGATCCATTCATTCCTTTATTAATTTTTCCGATTCCATTGAATGTTAATTGAGCACTATCTTTTGAAACCCCATGGCTGACAATATGTCCTTCTGTATAAGGAGCCAAGTGTTCAATATTGACTGTGATATTTTGTTTTTGTTTGCCTTCAGCAATCGCCACTGTTTTCACTTCAGCAGTTGCACCTTGCCCGACTAAAGCAACTAAGTTCTCAGAAACTGTATTTCCGTCATTTAAAGCTCCTAATGATAATAAGAAACTTCCATTTGCTTGAACATTTGCTTTACGACATTGGTAAACTGTTGAATCTTGGTGTAAACGATCCATCGCTGCATATTCAACATGTGCATTTTCACCAACAACAACTTCTGAAATCGCATTGATGTTTGCTTTTGAAGTATTATGATAGTTTTCGATATATTTGAATTGTGAACTTTGTTCTGCCACGATTAATGTGTGATTCATTAATGATCCATTTTCTTGTACATATACAACATTTAAGACATCATTAATCACTTTATTTTTTGGAACATAGATAAATAAACCACTATTTAAATGAGCAACATGCATTGCCACTAATTTATTCATTTCTACTGGTGTTACTGTCATGAAATGAGACTTAAATAAATCTTCATGAACCGTTAAAGCCTCTGTTAAGTTGGCTAATACAACTCCATTAAAGGCATCACTTAATTTCTTGTAAACAACAACGCCGTCACATACGATGACAACATTTTGTTCATCAGCATTCACTAAGTGCGAAACTGCTGCTGGGATTTCATTCTCTTTATATGAAACTGGAGCTTGTGCTTCAATGACATCGAAGGCCCAGTTTTTAATATTTGTACGATCTGCTTTTGGTAATTTTAATGAAGGCATCGCAGCTAAAGCTTTCGATTGCATTTCATTAACCCAAGTTGGTAATTGCGTCATCAATCTGACCCCTTTCATCTATAACTTTTAAATCTTATCAGTACATTTATTATATAAACAGTGTTTAGATTATAGGTCTAACATTTCTTTTGTAGCACATGTTCCGATTGATACGACTTTACGTTTTTCATCTTCAACGATTACTCGTTCATCTTCGATTCCTAATTCTTGTTTAATCCAATCGTATCCTTCACGATCAATACGTTCAATTAATTCTGGTCCACCAGATTTAACGATACGCCCTTTCATCATGATATGAACGAAGTCTGGTTTGATATGGTCTAATAAACGTTGGTAGTGAGTAATTAATAAGCATCCAAAGTTTTCACCACGCATTGAGTTTACTGCTTCTCCAACAATACGTAATGCATCAACATCTAATCCTGAGTCAATTTCATCTAAAATTGCAATATTTGGTTTTAACATTAACATTTGTAAAATTTCATTACGTTTTTTCTCTCCACCTGAGAATCCTTCATTTAAGTAACGATGTGGTAAATCTTCACGCATTTCTAATTTTGCCACACTCTTATCTAATTCACGAATAAACTTAAATAAAGGAACATCTTTTCCTTCTTCCATACGTGTTTGCATAGCTGTACGTAAAAAGTCTGAGTTTGTAACACCTGGTACTTCTGCAGGATATTGCATTGCTAAGAATAATCCAGCACGAGCACGCTCATCAACTGACATAGCTAATACATCTTCATTATTTAATGTCACATTTCCACTTGTTACATGATATTTAGGGTGTCCCATAATTGTAGAAGATAATGTCGATTTTCCAGTTCCGTTAGGTCCCATGATCGCATGAACTTCTCCGCCTTTAATTTCTAAGTTTACGCCTTTTAAAATTTCTTTATCTTCAACGTTTGCACGTAATTCTGATATCGTTAAAACAGGTTTTTGCATGTTTTATTTCCTCCATTCAAGTGATTTACATTTTTTCAAAGTAATTTTATTATACTAAATTCACATCTTAAAACCAAATAATATAGTAATCTTCTTTACAAATCGATATTTTTATTGTAGTAAAGCATCCAATCTTTGTTATTTTTAGATACGCAAGTTTATTACATACATATTTTTTTATAGATTTCTTTAAATCTTTATGCCTGTTGCAGAATAAATATATAGAAAGTGTAAAAGAAATAAAAAATAACAGAATTTCATAAAAAAATGTAGTTACACTAAAATTATAAAATGCCACCGTAAATAACGATTACTTTTTATTTTTTTAAAATACTATCGTTTTTTATCTTAAATATAGGTTAATCTATTAACATATTATTTTCATTTAGAGGATTTTGTAGTATTATGGAACAGGATAAAATTTGGAGGTAACTGTATGGAATACATTAATATCTTACTAGGTCTATTTAGTGGACTTGCCCTATTTTTATTCGGTATGGAATTTATGGGAGATGGACTTGAAAACGCAGCCGGTTCACGATTAAAATCATTCTTCGATAAAGCCATTACAAATCCACTTAAAGGGGCTTTAGTAGGAACAATTGTCACAGCAATTATACAAAGTAGTAGTGCTACAACCGTAATGGTCGTTGGTTTCGTTAACGCAGGTCTTATGAGCTTATACCAAGCAGTAGGAGTCATCATGGGGGCTAACATCGGGACAACGATTACTGGTCAATTAATCACATTCAAAATTGATGATTACATTCCATTATTCATCATTATCGGGGCGGCGCTTATCTTATTCATGAAACAAGAAAAGCGTAAAGAAATCGGTAAAATCGTCTTTGGGTTCGGTCTTTTATTCATGGGATTATCTCAAATGAAAGATGCAATGAGCCCAATTGCCCAAACAACATTCTTCCAAGACTTAATCTTAACTCTTGAAGGAAACATGTTCTTAGGAATTTTAGTCGGGGCAGCTATGACTGCAGTCGTACAAAGTTCTTCTGCATCAACAGCAATTCTTTTATCCCTAGCTGCAACAGGTGCAATTAGCTTACAAGTAGCGATTCCTATCCTATTCGGTAATAATATCGGAACATGTGTAACTGCCCTATTATCAAGTTTAAATGCCAATAAAGTGGCTAAGAAAGCTGCATTCATCCATTTATCATTTAACTTAATCGGAACATTAATCTTCTTACCATTGATTAATATCCTATCGCAAGTTGTGATGTATATGGGTGGAGATATTGACAAACAAATTGCCAATGCACATACAATCTTTAATATTGTCAATGCAATTATTTTATTACCATTTGCTGGTGTGTTTGTTAAATTAGCTAACTTAGCTCTTAAAGATAAAGAAGGTGAAAAACCAACGATTAATCGTTTAGATCGTCGTTTCCTTGAAACACCTGCGATTGCATTCGAGCAAGCATTCCAAGAAAGTTTAACAATGTATGATTTAGCAAAAGAAAACTTAACACTTTCAACAAATGCTTTAATTGATGGTAAAGTAACAAATCTCAAAAAAATCTTTAAAAATGAATCAGAGATTAATCGCTTAGAACGTGAATTATCTACATTCTTAGTGTCAATTTCTTCTCATGATATTACAGAAGTTGATACTAATCGTATCGCATCAATGATTAAAATCATAAGTGATATTGAGCGTATTGGAGATCATAGTAAAAATATCGCTGAATTAGCCGAAGAAGTTTCAACAAGTAAATTAACATTTACAAGTGATGCATTAGAAGAGTTAAGATTAATGTATAACTATACAATCGAATCGATTAATTCATCTTATGCAAGCTACAAAAATAATAATCGTCAAAAAGCAAATGACACAATGATTTTTGAAGAAAATATCGATCGCTTAGAAGAGTTATTACGTGATAAACACATCCAACGCTTAAGCCAAAACAAATGTAATGCTCATAGTGGTGCTGTATTCTTAGATGCTATTTCAAACTTTGAACGTATTGGTGATCATTCAATCAATATCGCTGAATATGTTTTAAGTTTAGATAATAATATGAAAAAATAATTTATATTATCCACAAAAAAACAAGTTAGGATGAATGTCCTAACTTGTTTTTTTATTTTTATTTAAGACCAAATACTAAGTCCATTAATCGTAATAATTCATTTGCCTCTTCTTGATTACGAATAGGATGGTATTTAAAAAAGTCTAACGTTTTTAGTTGAGCCTCACTAACTATTCGATCAATTGGGCCTCCTATTTCTAGAGTCGTTCTTAATCTTTCCTCTATCTCTACAACTTTGAATAAAATATGATTCATCTTCGCCACATCCCTTTCTATCAAATAAACTGACTTATTATGGCTTTAAAATGGACAGTTTATTCATTTCCATCGAAGAATTTATGGACTAAATTTTAAAGAGGGAACGTACAATCTAGAGATACTAACATCAATAGGAGTGAAAATAATGACTGTACTACCGATCATCCTTAGCTTATTTTGCGGTCTTGCTCTCTTTTTATATGGAATGCGACAAATGAGCAATGCCTTGAAATCATTAGCTGGCAATAAATTAAAAGAAACAGTTTCTACCACCATTACTTCTCCTTATATAGGAGCATTTATTGGTTGCATCTTTACCGCACTCGTTCAAAGCAGTTCAGCAATTACTGTGTTAGTCGTTGGGCTAGTGGATACAGGATTAATGACTTTATTACAAGCAACCGGAGTCATTATGGGAGCTAACATTGGAACAACGGTAACTACGCAATTGATTACACTTAATTTAACGGATTTTATTCCTTACTTTATTTTTTTAGGAGCTACCCTAATGCTCTTTTCTACCAAGAAAAACATTCATCATATCGGGCATTTTTTATTTAGTTTTGGGATGTTATTTCTCGGGCTTGGAATCGTTAAATCATCAATGAGCCCTATCGTCTCTTCTGGCCTTTTCCAACGACTCATTTTTAATGTTCAAGGTAAACCTCTTCTGTGTATTCTTCTGGGAATGTCCATTACCTTCTTAATTCAAAGTTCCTCAGCTTCAACAGCCATTCTCATCTCACTCGCTTCTACCAGAGCAATCACTCTTTATACAGCCATTCCTATTCTTTTTGGCCATGAAATTGGAACATGTATGACAGCTATACTATCTAGCTTAAGTGGTAATACAGCCGGAAAGCAGGCAGCACTCATTCACTTTACCTTTAATTTTCTGGGAACACTACTCTTCTTACCATTCATCGACAATCTAATAGATTTCACTGCAACCTTTAGTCCAACACCTGAACGACAAATTGCGAATGCACAACTTTTCTTCAATTTATCGACTGTATTCTTATTCCTACCATTTAGCAAACTATTCGTTAAATTTGCTGAAATGGTCTTTCATGAGAAAAAACAATCCACCTACCGACATTTTCGATAGAAAAAGGGAGCACTCATTTAAGAGTCTCCCTTTTGTTTACTTTTAATGTCTTTTTTAGTAATAAGCTATCACCCTACCAGCAGAGATACCTCATTAGTGGAGGATACTTTTCTTTCGAAAAAGACAAGGACTCCATAGCTAAGCTGACAATCGAAGATTGTTTCAATCCCTAGCAATTGAGGATACATTTTCTTCGAAAATGCCAGGGAACCCCTTAGCGCTGAGAACCCATGAAGTTCTCAATGTCTTCTACCGATTTGATGATGTCTTTTGATAAGTTTTCGTGTCCATCTTTTGTCACTAATATATCATCTTCGATACGGATTCCGATTCCTTCTTCAGCAATATATAATCCTGGTTCAATTGTAATAACCATACCTGGTTGTAAGACACCACCACGTCCACCAACATCATGTGTATCTAATCCTAAATAGTGTCCGATTCCATGGTAATAGTATTTTGATAATTCTTCATCTTTTTCAATTAACCCAAGTTTCTTACATCCTTCAGCTAACTTTCTACGAGCAAATTCATTAACATCTTGTAGAGGAACTCCAGGCTTAATGATTTCAATAGTTGCTAACTGCGCATCTAAAACAGCCTGATAAACATCACGCTGACGATCTGTAAACTTCCCGTTAATTGGGAATGTACGTGAAATATCAGAACAATAATAGTTCCACTCACATCCTAAGTCAAATAAAATTAAATCTCCATCGCGACAGATTGAATCATTTTTATCATAATGTAAAACTGTGGCATTAGCTCCAGAAGCTGCAATCGTATGGAACGATGTCTTTTTAACCCCTTCTGTTTTAATCGTGAAATTATAATATGCTTCTAATTGATACTCATACATTCCTGGTTTTGAGTTTCTCATTAAACTCTCAATTCCTAAACGTGTTTTTTCAATTGCTGTACGCATATTTGCAATCTCATCTTCTGATTTAATTAAACGTAAAGCGGTAATATCGTGATAAATATTTTGTACGTGCAAAAATGGATATTGACGTTTTAATTCTTTGGCAAATAAAGTTTGAATCGTATCTGAATGATGATATGATCCACGTTCAAAGTCAAAGTACGCATTTTCAAATCCTTCGTTTAATAACCAACGACCTAACATGTTGCGTAACTCACTTTCAGGGAAGACATTTTTAATTCCTGAAATTTCTGTTGCTTCTTCTTTACTCATTCGTTTTCCAGTCCATTTTTCTTCTACTTCTGAAACTGTCTCAATGAATAAATAATCTTCCATAACTCCATTAAATTTACGTAAGACATACGCCATTTTTGGACGATCTAAGTTCGTTAAGTAATAGAAGTTACGATGTGGTGTATATTCATAAAATTGATCACCTGAACGCACGGGTGCATCTCCTGAAAACAAAATTAATAACGAGTTATCTTTAATATTGGCCCCTAATTTTTGACGTCTAAATTTTAAAGTGTCTAACATAAAAGCTCACTCCTTTTCAAAATATTGCTACTATTATAGCATATATTAATTCATTCAATTATTGTTTTTTTGTAAGAATTTTATTCATCTCCTATTTTAGACGAAAAAGTCGAATTTAATCATAGAAAAAGACATCCTGAGTTACAGAATGTCTTCTTCTATGACGAGACACTTGTCACCTCATCCTACAATAAGTGAGTCACTTGCTTAATTGCCCATGCTTGATGATCAAGATGTAATTGACTTAAACAATCCTCTAAACTCATCCAGACTAATTCATGGTCATGTTCAATCGGCTGTGCCACTTGTTCAAGATACGTCGCTAAATAAAAGTGTCCTATTGCATGTAAATAAAGATCACGATACATCGAATAGTAGTAATTAGATGCCTTACAAACAAATTGATTAATTTCAATCTCCCAGCCAAGCTCTTCTAAGCATTCACGACGTAAACAAGCTTCTTTACTTTCAGTGCCTTCTAGTCCACCACCTGGTAAAAAATAACCATGAGGTAGACGAATAGTAGCCACTTCATTTTTATCATTTAAAATAATGGCATAAACCCCTTCTCGATCAACATACGTTTGACCAGATAGCTTTTCACCAAAAACATCATCAACCATTTCGTACACTTCCAATCTTTAATTAAATCTCACCGCTTATTTTTAAATAATAACCAGGAATTGCATCAATTCCCCATTACACGTTTAATATCAGTCGAATTTTTAAACCAACTCTCTTTATTAATTCGTTGGATTTCAATCAGACAAATCATAATTTTAGCTTTCGGATATGCCCATTGAAAATACATCAAGCAACGTCTTGTATGAAATACTTGTATACAAAAAATGGCTTTTTCTACCTCAACTCCTAGTTAATCCGTCACTTGATGGCATTTATATACCTTTTTGAATTAAAACATCTCACATAAACACCTACTCTGTCTCATATGGATGAGGATATTATTTGATCACCTCATCAGGTAGACTAAGGTCATCTGCAAGTACACTATATTTCCCCGCAAGAAGATCGTTAGCATCTTCTTTCGATCATCATTTAGCTGCTTGAAAACAAGACCGTAGAATAAAGATAATATGCTCTGTCTCTAACTCGTGATCAACAAAAATACATTCGGTAATATCCCTAATCACGAAACATCCACTTATTTTCACTTTCGATTATAACGAGTTCAATATACAACATTTGTCACTTTTTGACCATTTTGATTGATAAGTGCAAAAATTCACTAACCCCTACATGATTAAAGATAAAAGAATGGGAATAAAAATTGCAGGAACAAAGTTCATTAATTTTAAATTCGTCATTCGAAGCATATTCAAGGCAAGTCCAATAATTAATAATGATCCAACCCCCGTCATTTCAGCAATCACCATATCAGTTAAAAAAGGAGCCATCAAACTCGCAAGAAAGGTGATTCCACCTTGATAGATCAAAACCAAAACACTTGATAAGATAACTCCCACTCCTAAACTCGTTGAAAAAATTAACGCTGATATTCCATCTAACATTGCTTTCGTATAAAGCATCGAGGTATCACCTTTTAGTCCATCTTGTAAAGCGCCAACAATCGCCATGGCTCCAACACAAAACAATAAACTTGCACTCACAAATCCTTCAGAAATTGAAACATATTCATCCTTACTTTTAAACTTATTCTCTAGCCAATTTCCTAATTGAGTCACACGTTCATCTAAATCTAATAACTCACCAATTAACGTTCCAATTACCATTGATAAAATAAGCATTAATACATTTTTTGCTTGTAGCGTTCCACTGATACCAATATATAGTACACATAGTGCTAACCCATTCATGACTTGATTTCCAAATCGCTTAGGCAATCCTTTTTTTAATACAAGTCCGATACTCCCCCCTAAAATAATCGCCCCTGCATTCACAACTGTCCCTAACACTATGACGCCCCCTTTCTTTTGTCATGAAGAAATTATACATAAATCTTTCAAAAAATAACAGTAAAGAAATTAAAAAAAGATTCACAGCTATGTACCCAATAACTACACTCTAAGAAAAAGAAAAAAACTAAATCAATTGCCACTGAATCACCTCAACCACAATCAATCTAGTTTTTTCACTGCTAATCACACCCCTATTGCTCTTTTATTATAATACACTTATTAAGCTTCATTTGTCATTTATTGTAAAATATCCCCTTCAAATTTCTACATTAATTTCAAGATTAGTGTGTTAAATCGTTTTTTAATAACTTTAAACCCTAACTTCTTATATAAAGCTAATGCTTCCTGATTTGTCTTCATCACATCAAGAAGATATTCACTTACTTTTATTTCATCCAAAATATATTCTATTAATTGTGTCGCAATGCCTTGGCGACGAAAGCTTGGATGTATAACTAATGAATTTAAATATATTTGATTATCATTCACAACAACTGCGTCTCTCATAACCTTGTAATAAAATCGTAGAAATTTAGACCACCCTGTCATCTTTCTAACATCTTTTAGACTCACTTCAAATGAAGCATGTTTCCTCGTTGAATAAGTCAATACACCTACCAGTTGTTCTTTATACAATGCAATAAAGCATTGTTCACACCTCATCGCAGTACTAAATAACTGAATTAATACCTCTTCCTCTATTTTTAAAGTTAAAAATATATCCTTAAACTGCTCAATTAAAAAGCTAACAACTTGGTTAATTTCATAAAATTCAACTCGTCTAATTGTCACTTCCATCTAATCACTCATTTCAATTGTCGATTGAAAAAATCTTTCTTGAAATTCAACTAAAGCCTTAATCTGTGATTCATTATATCGATACCGATCGCGACAAACAACTAACTTATCTTCCACATCATCTTGTCGATGAATAATCGCCACGACATAACCTTCAAATCTATCTAATGGTTCAAACTCTCCGATAACATAAGCATCTACTTCTTCGCCATCACCCGCTACAGTATCTGGAATATAGCCATAATTCAACGGATAAATGAACCCATGTTTCGGATGTTTTGATCCGAGTGGACGATCCATCATCACAGTAACTTTTTGACCAATCATCACTTTCGCTCCCTTCTTATTCCGTACGATAAAGCTAAATAAATTTTACTATAACTAATAACTACTCTTTTACTTTTATATGACGATATAAGAAGCAATCCTTTTTAATCATTCAACGTATTAATTCAGTTCTCTTATGATTTGAAAAGACGTACCGCTGCAATGGCTTTTTTCCATCCTCCATACAGTGTTTCTCGTTGTTCTTCTGTAATTCTGGCCTTATATTGTTGATTCGATTGCCAATAAGAAGCAATCTCATCCATACTCTTATAAACACCCGTTGCAAGCCCTGCTAAATAGGCGACACCTAAGGCGGTTGTTTCTGTTGTCATCGGAACAGATACATCAACTCCTAAAATATCACTTTGAAATTGCATTAAAAAGCTATTTTTAGCAGCACCACCGTCTACTTTTAAAACATTCATCGAATGCCCTAAATCTTCTTCCATCGCGGTGATTACATCTTTACTTTGATATGCAATCGCTTCAAGCGTCGCACGAATAAAATGTTCTTTGCTCGTTCCTCGGCTTAAACCAAACACACCACCACGAACATCACTATCCCAATAGGGCGTTCCTAGCCCAACAAAGGCTGGGACAACATATACACCACCGCAATCTGTCACACGATTTGCATAGTCTTCCGAATCTTTAGCATGTTTAATTATGCGAAGTCCATCGCGCAACCATTGAATGGCGCTCCCACCAATAAACACGCTCCCTTCTAAGGCATAATGTATTTCATTATTAATTTTCCAAGCAATCGTTGTTAGTAAACCGTGGCTTGAAAGGACTGGCTCAGTTCCTGTATTCATTAAGACGAAACATCCCGTTCCATATGTGTTTTTAACATCACCTTTATAAAAGCAATTCTGACCAAATAAAGCTGCCTGTTGGTCACCACAAACTGCAGCAATGGGTAGCGGAATCCCTGTCATATAATCCATCGTATACGTATAGACTTCTGAAGTTTGTCTCACTTCAGGTAAGATACTCTTTGGAATACTGAATAGCTCTAGTAATTCCTCATCCCATGTTCCTGTATGAATATTAAATAGTAATGTACGTGAAGCATTCGTCACATCTGTAATATGTGTTTTTCCCCCTGATAGCTTCCAAACTAAGTAACTATCCACCGTCCCAAATAACACCTCACCTTTCGCCACTTTCTCTTGAATTCCTGGAACATGATCTAGTAAAAAGCGAATTTTTGACGCAGAAAAGTAAGGATCAATTAAAAGCCCTGTCTTTTCTTTAACGATAGCTTCTAGCCCTTGAGCTTTCCAGTTTTCACAAATGGATTCTGTCTGTCTCGATTGCCAGACAATTGCATGATAAAGTGGGCGCCCTGTTTTTTTATCCCATAAAATTGTTGTTTCACGTTGATTTGTAATCCCAATTCCTTTAATATCCTGAACATCAATTTTAGGGGATAATAAGACGCTATTTAAAACAGATAATGTAGAAATCCAAATCTCATTCGCATCTTGCTCCACCCATCCCGATGTTGGATATAAACAAGTAATCTCACGTTGTGACTGTTCAATAACCTGACCTTGTTTATTAAAGACAATCGCCCTTGTACTTGTCGTCCCTTGATCAATTGCTAGTATTAAGTCCATTTCACCCTCTCCTTTAATAAAAGAAACCGTTTTACTTATTATACCACGTTTTAATTTTACCAATCATATAAATGATAAAGCCTCTGCTATGTGCATACAGTTTATAGACGACGTAATTTATTGGAGGATTTATGTTTAAAAAACTGAAGCGTCAGCTCATGCTTGCCTTAGTGCTTTTTCTTATCGCCGATTTATTGGCGATTTATCTGACGACAACTCATCCTTCATCGATTCCAAAACATTTACAATCCCGCTTAACTCACAAGATTGAGATAGTGGATCAAATTCGTGTGAATGAAATGGAATTTATCCTCTATCATGACTTAGCAACAGATCAATTAGATATCGCCTGGTATGAACCCAATGCTCTTTTATTTTGGCGATATAACTTTTCTGGGGGGCACACCACTTCAAGTGGAGCCTATGTGAACCGATGTCAGACCTATCAAACATCAGATTATTTCCTCGTTTGGGGAATCAATGAAGACTTACGAGCAAGTACGTTAAAAATATCATTAAACAATGAAACCTTTATTGAAGATTTATCACAAGAGCTTTATTTTATAAAGGTTTATCCTTTAAATGGAGAATTTCCAGATACCATTTATTGTTCATTTTATAATAAAAATCATGAAAATATCTCTTCTTATTTCTTCGAATCTTTTAGTCAATAATGATACAATTTCGTCAAATTCTCCCTTCTTGTTGAATAAACTATAGGTAAGACAAGAAATAAAAGGGGGATTTTTCTATGACTAAAGAGTATTATATTACTTATAAGCGTCATGAAGGCTCTATTGACTTTAGTGGAAATGGAGTCGACATTTATTACCTCTTCTTTGTCATTCATGAATTAGGGCGTCTGATCTATGAACTTGAGTATGAAGATATTCTAGACCCAAATGTTTTAGTAACCTTGAAACAATTAAACCTTCATCAAACCATTGCAGAAATTGAACGTATGATTCGATACATGAGCAAACACCCAGCTCCTTCCATTGAACTTATTGCTCATGTTGAGACCAATTATGATGAAGACCCAACAGCTACTATTCAACTCATCGAAATGAATGGAAAACATTCCAAAACAGAACTCATGAGTGACCTTTATCTATTCCAATTATTTTCTCACATGAATTTGTTGCAAGGTTATAGCTTTTCAGATTCAGAAGTCATCACTGAATCAAAAAAAGATTATCTTCTCACATAAATAAAACCACCCATTTTTTCATGGGTGGTTTTACATTTTAGATCTCCAACACATTGAAGTTTTTAATAATAAAGTTGCCGCCAAAAGCAAGTGATGGTGACAAAGTAGTGATTAATCACCTATTTTTCAAAAAAAGTTAATACATTCCTTTCGTGTAATCACAATTGCTTCATCCCCCTCAGAATGAAACGATAACTCTATCATTAGAGCTTGTGAGTCACAAAGATTAATTTACCATATGCTGAATGCGGTTTCAACATAAAAGATGTGTCTTTTTGATGGTATTCGATTGAAATCCTCTCCAAGTAAAAAGAATATCATTCAATTTCATCAAATAATGCTAACACAATACCTAAATAAAAAAGCGACTACTTCCTCCCAATTAGAAGCAATCGCTTAATGAAGCTTTCCCGATATAAAACTTCATTTCAAACTTATAAACTATCATAAAGTAAATAATAAAAATTTAAAAATTATTTTTCCATTATTAAAGTAATAACCCCTTATTACTTTATACTTTCCCCGCTAATTAAACTCTCTCGCATCACTCTAATCTTAATAATTTACCCTAAATAAATACCCATTTTGTATTGACATTGATTATAAATCTCCCAAATTTATAACCCATCAACACTAAAAAACGAAACAATTGAATCAAAACATTACCCATAATTTATTTTATATCGGTTCCCACGCCGATATAAAACCCCAAATAACATGATCCCCTAAAGGTTATACATGTTTGATAAACGTCTAAGTTCATCTTTCATTTCTTCCACTAAGCTAGGTGGAGATAATACTTTGATACTGCTTGATTGACTGAATAACCACATGACAATCCCTTTACCATATACTTCAGCCTCAATTACATATTTATCAAAGTCTTGTTCTAAAATGGTAGCCGTTGGTAAACGATCAAGTACAGGTTCAATTTTTGGACCATAAAATTCAAACTTTAATTTAATTAACTCGCCAAGAAACATAAACTGTATTCTTTTTCTAAACTCTCCTTCTTCAAATCGGTTAGAATAAGGCAAGTAAAATTGACGATTTATTACACGATAATTTTCAAATCGATCAACTCGAAAGACTCGCAAATAATTATTATTTAGTGTTTCACTACTATATGAATCATATTTCGTTTCTTCCATATAGCCAATTAAATAAAAGTAAAAATCTGAAAACATGATACTTACTGGTTTTAAGTGCCGACGTAATCGTTTATGGTCTCCTCGAATATATGAGACTTCTATAATCTGTCGATTATGAATAATCTCACTTAACTCCCAAACTTTATCTAATACATCGCGATTATGTTTTAATGGAACATAATTAAATAATTCGTTTCCAATGAGCTCTTTAATCAATTTACGATCCGATAACTCTAGCTGATTCAGTAATGTATTAATTAAATAATTCATTTCTTTCTCGTTAAAAGCTCGACTCGCTAATAAAATCTTTACCATCGCTAACAAACCTTCTCGTTTCAAGTTTTGATTCTCGCTTCCTAGTAGCTGATAACCACGATATTTACGGCTATATTTTAACTCTAAACTTGCATATTCAGGCTGATTTGCTAAATAGAATTTGATTTGCTCAATATCTCGTTGGATTGACTTATTATTTACACCAAACTCAAAAGCTAATTGTTCTTTATTTAATACCTTTCCCTTTACTAAACGCTCATAAATAGATAAAATCCGATGAACTCTGTGATCTTTCTCTTTATACATTATTATACCATTTCCTCAACATTATATCATTTTACCTGGACATACATTGTCCATTTATATAAATTATATGACATTTATCACATTTTTTGTATAAAATATACAAAATTACACAGAATTTAGGTATTTATATTAGATGGTTATCTTTAATAGAAAACAATAAAAAAAGTAAACTAAACACAAGCTAAGCAGCTCAACTTAATGCTAGTTCACTTTTAAATTTATTATTTCAAAATAAATAGTACTGATTATTACCTCTCAAACCTTTAACTGCTGATTCTATTTTTTAATGACATTATTCATAACCGCTTGATGAAACTAAAATTTTACCTAAATAAAAATAGCACCCAATAATGGATGCTATCGAATGACTTTTCTATTGATTCATTTTTTGTTTTTCGACTGCCCAAGCACTGGCAATCATATCTTTAACGGCTGGATGTTTTGGTGTCCATCCTAAAATTTCTTGTGCTTTTACACTAGATGCGATTAATTTAGCTGGGTCACCTGCACGACGTGGTGAGATAATTGCCGGAATTGGATGATTCGTTACTTCACGTGCCGCTTCAATCATTTCAAGAACACTGAATCCTTCTCCATTTCCTAAGTTACAAATGGTACTATCTCCACCGTTGACTAAATATTGCATCGCTAAAATATGTGCCTCTGCTAAATCACAAACGTGGATGTAGTCACGAATACAAGTTCCATCTGCTGTGTCATAATCATCTCCGAAGACATTAATTGCTTCGCGTCGTCCTGATGCAACTTGTAAAATGATTGGAATTAAGTGAGTTTCTGGATCATGTTTCTCACCGATTACCCCCGATGGATGAGCTCCCGCTACGTTAAAATAACGTAATGACACATAGTTTGCCCCGTGAGCTTTATGATACCAGTTAATCATACGCTCCATCGCTAATTTTGTTTCTCCATAAACGTTTGTTGGATTTGTTGGATCCGTTTCTAAAATTGGAATATTTTGTGCCTCTCCATATGTTGCCGCTGTTGATGAGAAGACGATGTTATTAACGCCACAGTCAACCATCGCTTTTAATAAAACATTAGTTCCGCTCATATTATTATCATAATATTTATACGGATTTGTCATACTTTCCCCAACTAATGAATAAGCCGCAAAATGAATGACTCCATCTACCTTTTCTTTACGTAACACTTCTGTCATAAAACGATAATCTGCAATACTTCCATGATAGAAAGTTGCATCTTTATGAACATCTTGACGATGTCCTGTGACTAAATTATCAACGACAACAACTTCATGTCCTTGTTCAATTAACGCATATACAGCATGAGATCCAATATACCCTGCTCCACCTGTTACTAAAACTTTCATTTCTCTTCCTCCTTATAATGAACGATTGATAGTATTAATAAAACGTTGAATACCTTCTAATCCTTCATCTGTTAATTTATATACACCACAACACTCTAAAATTTCAACAAATTTTTTTCCAACTTCAGTTTCAATAACAGACATAGCTTCATCAGCTGCCACTGATTCGTAGCGTGTTAGCATTTCATTTAACCAAGGAAGATGTTTTTCAAGTCCTGCTTCCTCTAACATATTCGCATCACGAGCAACTAGCGCTTGTTTCACTACTTCTAACTCATCTTTAAGACGACCTGGTAAGACGGCTAATCCCATGACCTCAATTAAACCAATGTTCTCTTTCTTTAAATGATGTAAGTGAGCATGTGGATGATAAATTCCATCTGGATGCTCGTCTGATGTACGGTTATTTCGTAACACTAAATCTAACTCGTATTTTCCGTTTTTAAAACGTGCGATTGGTGTAATCGTATTATGAGGCACCCCATCTGTGTGGGCAAAAATACCTAATGCCTCATCACTGTACTGACGCCATGTGTTTAGAATGATTTCTCCTAGTTCAACAAGCCGCTCACGATTTTCACCTTTTAAACGTAAGACACTTAATGGCCAATTAACAAATCCAACTTCAACATCTTTAAAGTTTAAAACATTTAATGTTTTTAAAATCGGTGCTGTTTCCATTGCGAACTGATAAGCTCCCCCTTGGAAGTGATCATGTGTTAAAATCGATCCTCCAACAATCGGTAAATCCGCATTTGAACCTAGGAAGTAGTGTTTAAATTGATCAACAAATTGTAATAAACGCTCAAATGTTAAACGAGAAATTTTCATTGGTTCATGAGCACCTTTTAAAACGATGCAATGTTCATTGTAGTAAACATATGGTGAGTATTGTAAGAACCATTCTTCATTCGTTAATTCTAATGGAATAATACGATGGTTTTGGCGAGCTGGATGATTTAATGTTCCAGCATAACCAACGTTTTCTTTACACAATAAACAGTTTGGATAGTTTGAACTTGGTAAGCTTTTTGCCAAAGCGATGGCTTTTGGATCTTTTTCAGGCTTTGACAAGTTAATCGTAATATCTAAATCCCCGTATAGGGTTGTTGTTTTCCAGCTTAAGTTTTTAGCTACACGGCTGACGCGAATATAGTTTGAAGCTTTGCTTAAATCATAATAATACTTTGTTGCTTCTTCTGGATTTTGAGCATGAAGATTGTTAAATGTTTTAATCACTTCAGATGGACGTGGCATTAAACAATCCATGATTTTAGTATCTAATAAATCACGATGATCCACGCTGTCACACTCAAGCACTCCATTTGATGCTGCATAATCTAAGATAGCCCCTAAAATTTCACTTGGGTTTTCCATTGATGGTAGTTCCACCGCTTCATATTCAAACGATGGAACTCTTAAAATATCAATGATTTTATTGGCAGCGTATAATAAATCTGCCTCTTCAATCATGTGATGCTGTAATCCAAAACTGATTAAACGATTAATTTCATAATTGATATTCATGCTCTACTCTCCCCTTATGTCAACTAAGCTAATGTTTTTGTTCCGTCTCCAATCGTTGCTACATATAACTCAGCATCATAACCGATTGCTTCTTTATATCCTTTAGCGATTGCTTCTTTAACCGCTTCTACTGCATCATTTCGAACTAACGCAATGGCACATCCACCAAATCCAGCACCCGTCATACGTGCTCCTAATACACCCTCTTGCGCCCACGCTAATTCAACAATTGTATCTAACTCTTTACCTGTAACCTCATAATCATCACGTAATGATTTATGTGATTCATTTAATAATTTTCCAAATCGATGTAAATCTCCACTTGCTAATACTTCAATCGCTAATTTTACACGTTCATTTTCAGTAACAGCATGTTTAGCACGGCGATATAAAACATCTTTATTTATCACATTTGATACACGATCAAATTCAGCAACTGTTAAATCACATAAGAAGTTAATATCTACTACTGTTTTTAATAACTCTAATGCGGCGTCACATTCTTGACGACGTTCATTGTATTTTGAATCTGCTAATTCACGTTTTTTATTAGTATTCATAATTAAAATGGAATTATCTCCTAGGTTTGCTTTCGCATACTCATAGCTTAAATCATTGGTATTTAACTTAATCGCGTAATCTTTTTTCCCCATTCCGATAGCAAACTGATCCATGATTCCACAGTTCACCCCAACATAAACGTTCTCAGCTTTTTGAGATAATTTCACCATATCGATCATTGAAATGTCATATCCATGTAATTCTTTTAAAATTTGAGAAACTAGTAATTCGAGCGAAGCTGATGATGATAGTCCTGAACCGTTTGGAATGGTTCCGTAAACATATGCATCAAATCCAGTTGGAATTTCAAATCCTACTTCTTTAAATTGCACCATCACACCTTTGACATAAACACTCCAGTGCTCATCATCTGCATGTGATAAATCAGTTAAATCGAACTCGATGATTCCTCGGTCCTCAAAGTTCCCTGAGTATAAGCGTACTTTTTGATCTTCACGAGGTGCAACAACGGCATATGTTCCGTAAGTAATCGCAGATGGGAAAACACATCCCCCGTTATAATCAATATGTTCCCCAATTAAGTTAACACGTCCCGGTGAGAAAAATAATTTTGTATTTTCATTTTCCCCAAATACCTTTTCAAATGCTGATTTTAAATTTTCAATATTCATTCTTTAATCTTCCTCTCTATGTTTATTCATTCTCTGATTGACTCTCATCTGATCGCTATACTAAAATTCTATACTTTTTTAGTAAAAAAATCAATAGAACTTTCTTAAAACCCTTACATTTTTCAGAATTTGTTGAGTTGATGCTGTTTTATTTTATGAAACTTAATGATAAAATAATAAACGAAACAATGATGAACGCATTCATTTTTTTACGAAGGGAGGCTATCACAAATGGCTAAAATTAAAGATATTGCCGATTTAACTGGTTTTTCAATTACAACAGTTTCACGTGTATTAAACCAAGATAAAAATTTCAACGTATCGGATGAAACAAGATTAAAAATTATGGCAACAGCTGAGAAATTAAATTACGTTCCATTAAGCAAACGTAATAAATCAAGCAAAAAAAATATAACCTTAACAATTGGACTTGTTTATTGGTACTCAGTGGCTGAGGAAATTACTGACCCTTACTACATGTCCATTCGTTTAGCTATCGAAAATCATTGCCAATTACATAATATCAACTTACAAAAAATCTACTTACCTATGAAATCATTTGATGATATCTCAGCGATGAATTTAGATGGATTAATCGCATTAGGAAAGTACAGTGAAGAGGAAATTCAAACGCTTCACACACTAAACCAACACCTTGTTTTAGTGGATTGTTACTCTAAACATTACAACATTGATGTCGTAATGGCCGATTTAAAAGAGGCCACGAAAGATATCATTTCTTATTTACTTGATTTAGAACTGAAAAAAATTGGTTTCATCTGTGGAATTGAAAAAACATTAGATGGACAAGAATTATTAGATATTCGTTTAACAACTTACATTAATCAAATGTCTAAGCTTAAATCATTCAATCAGAACAATGTTTATTTGGGGGCTTTCACGGCAGATTCAGGATATGAAATTATGTCGGAGATTATTAAACAAGGAAAATTATTAGATGCTTATATCGTCGCTTCAGATGCCATGGCTATTGGCTGCTTAAAAGCATTAAACGAAAATAATATTAAAGTGCCTGATGTTGTTTCAATCATTAGTTACGATAATATCTCATTATCACAATATACCATTCCATCATTAACAACAATTGATATGAATACAAAACACATGGGTGAAACTGCACTAGATTTACTTGTAGAACGTATTAATAACGATCGTGAAATTGCTAAAAAGGTTACCATTCCAACACGATTAATTAAGCGAGCAAGTAGTTTATAACCATCAGATGAGGGGGAAATTTTAAATGGTTACTTACAAAAAATTAGAAAAAGGGACATTCAATGGTGTTAATGTCATTGAATACAGCATGAAAAATGAAGCATTAGAAGTTCGATTTTTAAACATCGGTGGAGTGCTCACTAAAATTGCAATGGCTGAGGACCAATATGAACAAAACTTAGTCTTAAACTACGATCATATCGAAAGCTACTTTAATAATGGATGCTACTTAAATGCCATTATTGGACGCACTTCAAATCGAATTAAAAATGGGCAATTTACGATTAATGGGCAAACTTATCAATTAGATTTAAACAATGGACCAAATAACTTACACGGTGGGGCACAGTGCTTAACTTATGCTGATTTTGAAGTTACTGAAGTTGATTCAGGATACGAGTTAACAACGGTTCTTCCACATCAAACAGAAGGCTTCCCCGGAAACTTAAATGTCAAAGTTCGCTATACATTAGAACAGAACAATTTCATTGTGTCTTACCAGGCAACAACGGATCAAGACACCATTGTAAACTTAACGCAGCATGCTTACTTTAACCTATCTGGTAATCTAAGCACGAACATTTATAATCACGAACTTCAAATTAAAGCAGATTATATCGCTGAAATTGATGATAACTTATCATTTACTAAAAAGTTAATCCCTGTTTCTAATACACTATTCGATTTCAATACACCGACTATCATCAATCCGGAAACAAAAGAAGTATTACCAGTATTCGAAAAAGCATCGGGATACGATCACCTATACATTTTATCGGATACGAAAGAAGTCGTAACATTTAAAGATTTAACATCAAATCGTACGTTAAAAATTTCAACAACATCGCCTTCTATGCAATTTTACGCTGGTAACTTCTTAACTGAAGATTTAGTCTTTGAAAACGGCCGTCGCGGAGAACCCCATTTAGGCGCTTGTTTTGAAACACACTTAGTTCCATTTGATTTTGAATCACAACTCTTAAAACCAGGTGAAGCTTACTCACAAAGCACAACATTCACCTTCACAAAATAACCCAAAAGGGCTGTCTCAACATGAGACAGCCCTTTTACTATGCACTTTTTACTCCATTCATCAAAGTCCACTTAATCTTACATGTTGACTGTTTCATCTAGGAAATATATAAGTCCAGATAAGTTTTTTACATCTTAAAAACTAAAGCCCTAGCAGTTGAGGATTAGATTTCTTTCAGAAATCACTAGGTGACCCAAGCCCTACCAGTTGAAGAAACATTTTCTTCGAAAATGCCAGGAGCCTCTGGACTACAGAATGCCTACGTATCAAAGGGAATAACCAACTAAGACTGATATAGAATTGTAAAGTACATTTCTACTTCTATATAGTTAATAATTCATCTCTTTATCTCATATGTTAGCAATAGACAGAAGAAGGGAGGGACTATAAATGCGAATTGCTTATTATGAGGCCGAGTATTTAGAGGAATGCGCAGAACTTTTACAAAAGGTTTATAACAATGAGCAATGGGGATGTCATTGGTCAGAAATAAAATCAAAAAAATATATTGCAGAATTAAGTCAGATTCCACGCTTTGTTGGATTTCTTCTTTTAAATGATGAGGAAGAACTAATTGGGGCTGCACTTTGCCATGAACGAACATGGTGGTATAAAGATGAGCTCTTTATTGATGAATTCTTTATTGATCCAGACTCACAACAACGGGGATACGGTTCAAAGTTACTCAAATATATGACTAAATATTCAAAAGAACAAAAATTGGCTGGGTTAACTTTAATGACAAATAATCTGATTGTCGCTGATTTCTATCATAAAAATAAATTCCATGATCATGAAATCTATTTTATGTACAAGGGTGTTGAAAATATTGCAGACTAAATGAATTTTAATCTTGTCATCCTCCTCTAAAAAAGGTATAACACCCTAACTAATAGAAGGGAGAAATGTGCATGGAATTTAAAATCGAACGCGCAAAACAATTAAAAGAAAAACCAGTTGAGACAAAATTAGGATTTGGTCGTCATTTTTCTGACCATATGTTAGTCATTGATTATACGGAAGGAATCGGTTGGCACGATGGACGAATCATACCGTACGGACCGATTGAAATGGATCCTGCTTGCATGGTCTTACACTATGCCCAAGAAACATTCGAAGGGTTAAAGGCTTATCGACATACTGATGGGAGCATTGCCCTATTCCGTCCAGAAATTAATGCACAACGCTTAATTAAATCAAATGAGCGTCTTTGTATGCCTCCTGTTCCAGTTGATTTATTTTTAAAGGGAATTGAAGAACTCGTCAAATACGAACAAGACTGGGTACCAAAAGAACCAAGAACATCACTTTATATTCGCCCATTCTGCTTTGCAACAGAATCAGGAGTTGGATTACATCCTTCGAAAAAATATAAATTTGTCGTTATCCTTTCACCTGTCGGTGACTACTATCCTGAAGGAGTCAATCCAGTAAAAATTTGGGTTGAAGATGAATATGTACGAGCTGTCAAAGGAGGAACTGGTTTTGCTAAATGCGGAGGTAACTATGCAGCAAGTATCGCAGCTCAAGTCAAAGCTGAACAAAATGGTTATACCCAAGTGCTTTAGTTAGATGGTGTTCATCGAAAATACGTTGAAGAAGTTGGAACAATGAATGTTATGTTTTTAATTAATGACACCGTTGTAACGACCCCACTAGAAGGTTCTATTTTACCTGGTATCACTCGTGATTCAATCATTACTCTTTTAAAAGATTTGGGAGTAACTGTTGAAGAACGTCATTTAAGTATTGATGAACTCATGGAAGCAGGACGAACTGGCGCTTTAAAAGAAGCTTTTGGAACGGGAACAGCAGCCGTTATTTCACCTATCGGAGAGATTCATTACAAAGATGAAACAGTAATAATCAATAATTTCAAAACTGGAAAATTAACTAAAAAATTATATGATACATTAACTGGCATTCAATGGGGGCGAGTTGAAGATCCCTATCATTGGATAAAAATTTTAAAATAGAGAAAAACTGAGACTCGATGGTAAGAGTCTCAGTTTTTTAGTCATGAAAAAAGAGGACGGTTGCCCTCTTATTCATTATTTTGTTAATTCTAATGCTGCATTAAAATCTTCTAACGCTTTAGCTGCTGCTTCTTCAGGAGTTGCTAAACCTTCCCAAACTGAACGATATAATGTTTCCGCTGGTGTCCAAAAGCTTGCCATTTCAGGAATACTTGGCATTGCCTCAGAGAACTGAGCTTGTTCTAAGATCCCCATTACATACTGATCATCAGAAAGGCCATCGATAACACTTGGATCTTTTAAAGCCGGAATAGATCCACGAACTTTATAAAGAATTTCTAATCCTTCATCAGAAACCATAAATTCTAACACTTCACGAGCTGCTTCAGCATTTTTTGTATAAGAGCTCATACACGCAATAATATTTCCTGAGAATGTAACAGGCTGATTACCATTAATTGTTGGAATAGTTGTAATTCCCCATTCAAAATCAGCATTTTTTTGAATTTCAGAAATCGCCCATGGTCCAACAATAATATAAGGAACTGTTCCTTTAGCAAATTCAACTTCAACAGTATCTGTTGTTAAGTCAGCGTAAGGGACATCTAAATATTTTCTCATCAATTGATAATAAGTTAACCCATCAATTACTTCTTGAGTATTAAAGTTAATTTTTTCTGGATCATTATGATCTGGTCCAAATAATTGATATCCAAATGCAGTTAAGAAAAAGTGCATCGTATATGAATTTCCTGTTTCCATTCGAATGATAAATTTATTTTCTGCTGTATTATTAAATTCGTCCCCTTGAGCTTTAATCTCATCCCAAGTTTCCGCTACTTCAAATCCATATTTATCTAATAATGTTTTATTATAGAAAAATGCAACTGATTCAGTTGATAGTGGAACCCCATAATACGTTCCGTCAAACTCAACTGTTTGTACTGATCCCTCGATGAAACGCTCCTGAACTTGGCTTGTTAACTTCTCACCTAAGGGTAATAAGATTTGTGATTGAATTGATTGAGCCATTCCATCGTGTGGCTGAATGAAGATATCTGGCCCTACCCCCGCTGGACCATCTAACTCTAATTTTGTACGAGTATCTGTCGACTCCACATGCTCCCACTGAATATCATACTGTGGGTATTTTGCTTCAACTGCCTCTTCTAAAGCCTCTGCATATTCATCATAATCTAACCATAATTTAACGACTGTTTTTCCATCATCTGTTGACTGTACCTTATTTTCATCTTTTGGTGCATCATTACTGCACCCTACTAATCCCGCTACAGATAATCCAGTTGCTAATAAGATTGACATTACTTTTTTCATTCAATACTTCCCCCTCACAATTTAAATAATCTTCACTGAATAGTTCATTTTACTACTAATCTTTAACTTTTTCTCATGATAGACAACAGCATTGATTGTTTACACTTATCAGAAAATATTTGTCAATCAATTCCTATCTATCCTATCATTTTACCTTCGGTGATCATTTCTCTCACTCATAATGGTAGCGATTACATTTTAGCATATTTTAATAATATTGTGCTTAATATTTACGAAAAAAAATAATAATATAAACTGTTTTATCTTTTCATTTCAAACAATCTTACAAATTCCCATCTTACTAAAATAAAAAAGACATGTTTAACACATGTCCCTTTTAATGAGCACTTCATTTGTCTAAAAATGTCTATTAACAGTAACATCTTAAATTAAGTAAGGTGTTAACTCACCCTTTAATACCGAAGCATTCAACGTATGTGCACGAACAGTCATAGGTACTCCAATACCTAAACTTAATACCCCTAAAATCGATTTAGCATCTACTTGATATGCATCTCGTTGCAATTGAATTTCATAGCCATAGTGGTTCGCAATATTAACAAACGCTTTAACATCTTCAATCGAATGAAATTGAACCTGATACATTCTCATCAAAATCACAATCCTTTCTGACACATAACTGCCATCTTCTAATAAAATCATATTCCTTATAATAACGACTCGTTCAAAGAAAACGTATCGCAAACTTCTGCGACCATCCCAATTCTTGATAGATAACAATCCTCAATCATATTTTCATGTACAAATCAATTGAGTGTGTGAATAACTGTATAAAGAAAAAATGTGCAATCTAAAAATGAGATCGCACATTTTTTGTATGTTTTAAGTATGTGATATTTAAAATTATTTTGCCGCTTCAATGACAAAGCTAAATTCATAGTTTTGGTTTGCTGGAATTTCGAAGCATTCTTCTGGACGAGCCCCCCAAGAATCATCGCCTCCAACTCCCATTTCTTTTAAGTTGATAGATAATACTGTTTTGTGTACTGGTGGTAATTCATAGTGATGGTAAGCAGCTTCTAATTCATGGGCTGAATACGGAAGCGCACTGAAGCTTAATGGTGTTTCTCCACTGATGCGTAATCCTTTTCCTTCTTCATTTGTTACAGTAGCAAAGCGTACTCCTGTATGATTACCACATGCTTGTGGAATAACATATCCCGCTACATTATCAACCACTTTATTAGTGAATGTTCCAAGGCGTGCTCCAAATTCACGGTCTGCATATGTTTCATCTGGTCCAAATCCACGCCAAGTTAACGTATCAAAATCAGCTGGTATTGCTAAATCCATCCCAAACTTGAACATGTTAGGTAATCCTTCAACCCCATTGTAGCTCATTGTGATATGAATTTGTCCATAAGAGTTAATGAAGTATTTAACAGCTGCGTGTGAAACAGGCATTGTATTTAAATTGTAAGTAAAGATAACTTCTAATCCATCAACACGACGGTTAATTTCCATATTTTCATGGAAGGCATATAGGCTTGCTAATTTCCATTGTGCCATACGAACTGGGGCTTGATTTCCGCGGTCATTATCCGTTGATGCACGCCAGAAACTTGGCATTAACGATAAGTTGGGTTGATGAATATATTCAACTCCATCGTATTTTAATGAAACGATACGTCCTAAGTTTTTCGCAAAGATAACTTCAAACCCATCTCCATTAATTCCAACATTAACATCCCCCTCAGCGATGTTAAACTCTTTAACTTCACGTTTTACTTCTTCTTTCACCGCTTCAATCACACGTTGTCCAAATGCGATTTCATGTCCAGCCTCAGCATAAGCTGTCCCTTCTTTTAAACAAACTGATACAGTAACCACTTGTTCAAGTGAAGATGAAGTTAGATTAATTCCTAAATCAATAAATGCTTTGCTTAATGGAGCTAATTTTTCAACTGTTTCTCCACTAGCAATCACTTGGTCACCTTCTTCAACTTGCCACTTAATGACATACTCACTTAAATCAGTGAAGCAATGTTTATTATAGATGTCTGCTCCTGTATCTTTTACTTCAATTGCAAATGGTTGATAAGCTCCCTTAATCGCTTGGATTTTTGGTGAAACCTCACGATTTGCATAAATGATTCCATTCACACAGAAGTTATAATCCGTTGGTTGATCACCAAAATCTCCACCGAATGCTAAGTATGGGTTGCCATAACGATCTTTCGACCATAAGGCTTGATCGATGTAATCCCAAATGAAACCACCTTGATACATTTCATATTCATCTTCTAATTCAATATAACGATCCATTCCACCATTTGAGTTCCCCATAGCATGTGTATACTCACATAAAATGAATGGTTTTTCTGGATTATTATCTAAGAATTCACGGATTTCTGGCACTTTTGCATACATACGGCTTTCCATATCTGATGTATCATTAAAACGACGATCCCAGAACACTCCTTCATAGTGGACTAAACGTGTGTTATCTCGGTCTCTAAAGTACTGTGACATTTTGTATAAGTTCTCTCCACCATAACTTTCATTCCCACATGACCAAATCACGATACTTGGATGATTTTTATCTCGCTCAAGCATTGACTTGGCACGGTCTAAAATGATTTCTAAAAACTCTGGACGGCCATTTGGAATAGTGACATCCTTCTCTTCAACTGCCCCCATACGTTGCCATGTTCCGTGTGTTTCTAAATTTGTTTCATCAATCATGTATAATCCATATTCATCACATAATTCATAGAAATACGATGCATTTGGATAATGTGACGTACGAACGGAGTTGAAGTTATGCTCTTTTAAGAATTTAACATCCCACTCCATCTCTTCCTTTGTAACAGAACGCCCATATGTTGCACTAAATTCATGACGATTGACCCCACGGAAAACAATGCGTTTTCCATTGATGCACATCACTTTATCAATCATTTTAAACTCACGAATTCCGACACGTTGGCAAACAGCCTCTACGACTTCTCCATTCACTTTTAGTTCTAATTGTAACTCATATAAATAAGGATATTCGGCACTCCATAAATTCGCATGTTCAACTTCTAACGATAAAGTGGCCGTTCCATCGATGACATCACACGTTCCAGCAGATACTCTACGCCCTTGTGCATCGACTAAATTAGCAACGATGGTTGATTCTTCTCCCGTTACATTAAACTCCACTTCAACAGTTGCGTCTTGATAATTATTTTTTAAATGAGTTTTTACAAATAAATCTTCAATATGAGTTGTTGGAGTAGTAAACAAATAAATGTCACGGAAGATTCCTGATAAACGCCAGAAATCTTGATCTTCTAACCAACTTCCAGTTGACCATTTATAAACTTGTACGGCTAATTTATTTTGACCTTCACGGTTAATATACTCTGTTAAATCAAATTCACTTGGTGTGAAACTATCTTCACTATATCCAACGTATTCCCCGTTACACCAAACGTTGAATGCTGTCTCCACTCCTTGGAATGAGATATAAACTTTTTGTCCATTCCACTCAGCTGGTACTTCAAAATAAGTCACATATGATGCTGTTGGATTATATTTAACTGGGATATAAGGTGGCTTTAATTCTTCATGTCCATCCCATGCGTACTGTGTATTGACGTAGTGCGGTTTATCATATCCTTGTAATTGAATATGCCCCGGTACTAAAATTTTTTCAAAATCTGAATAATCTGCTTCTAACGCCTCAAACCCCTCTGGGCGTGTCGCAACATTTTCACTATACTTAAATAACCATTCTCCATTTAAACATTGACGCCATGACATCTCTGATTTATTCATCGCTTCTTCTAACGTTTGATAATAACGATGGTCACTATGAGCTTTTAAACGATTAATTTCAAAAATTTCAGGATTCGTTAATAGTGCTTGAATATCTTGCGATGTTTTCATTCTGACTTCCCCTTTTTTAGTAAAATTTTATCATTTTTACAAATAGATATTATCATATATTCAACTTAGTGTAAACGATTTCTAATATTTTTGTGTTTTTTTACCCACAAAAATTAATACTTCTTATCAGTATCTTTGGCATCAAAAAAACACCTCATCACAGGTTCTTCTGCTTTGAGGTGTTTCAATTTTTATTAATAAGCTAAAATTTCAGCTCCATCTTCTGTAATTAAGATCGTATACTCCCACTGAGCCGATGGCTTACGATCAGCTGTATAGATTGTCCATCCATCTGATTCATGTTCTTCAATTTCAGCAACTCCCATATTAATCATCGGTTCAATCGTAAATATCATCCCAGGGACAATTAAGCAATCTGTTCCACGGACTCCAACATGACTAACGTATGGCTCTTCATGGAATTCAACACCAACCCCATGTCCTCCAATGTTTTGCACAACTGTATACCCATTTTTAGCAGCATGCTCAGAAATAGCCGCTCCAATATCACCAATGTATCCCCAAGGTTTTGCTTCAGCAAGTCCAAGATCTAAACACTCTTTAGCAACACGGACTAATTTTTGTTTTTCTTCATCAACTTCACCAATCATAAACATACGTGACGCATCCGCATAATATCCGTTAACAATCGTTGTCACATCAACATTTACGATATCTCCTGATTTTAAGACTTCATCGTCACTTGGAATTCCGTGACAAACAACTTCATTAATTGAAGTACAAATACTTTTCGGGAATCCATGATAATTTAATGGGGCTGGCGTTCCGCCTAATTCGATTGTATACTCGTGAGCAATTTTATTTAATTCTTCCGTACTCATACCTTCTTTAATAACTTCTGCAATTTTATCGAGTACCATCGTATTGATTTTACCCGCATGACGAATTCCTTCAATTTGCTCTTTTGTTTTTAAAAGCTCACGTGTTGGAACTTCATCACCTTGATGATAATGTTTAGCAATTTTCTCTTCAATCGGCAAGTGGCATTGTTTAAATTTCTTTCCACTTCCACACCAACATTTATCATTACGTCCTATTTTCATAAGTATCACCTTTTTGCTTATAAAATAACTTTCATTTATTACTATACTACTATTATGGAAAAAATCCTATCTTTAAGCACGATGTTCTAAAGATATATAAATCGAAATAAGTTTTTAAACGTTAAAAACTTTTATAGCCCTATCAGTGGAGGAAAGCTACGAGTTCGCAAGCTCACTCCGTAGCATAGGTGACCCCAACCCTAGCAATTGAGGAATATATCTCTTGCAGAAATCGCTAGTTAACCCAAGCCCTAGTAATTGTAGATTAGATTTCTTGCAGAAATCGCTAGTTAACCCAAGCCCTAGTAATTGTAGATTAGATTTCTTGCAGAAATCGCTAGGTGACCCCTGGACTATAGTATGCCTTGAATAGCATAAATGTCAAACCTCTAGTTTGCTATAGTAAATATAGAGAATATTTCTGTATGAATATAGTGACTTTCAAAACAAAAAGACTGAGCTTCATGAATGACGATTCATTCATCTCCCCCAGTCTAATGATACAACATTAAGATGCTTTATTATTTAATTTCCCTTCAATGACAGAGGCAATTCCACTCTCATGCATTTGAGGTAGTTTTAGTTGCTCTGTACTTATTTCATTTAATTGAATACGAGTTGCTGTTTCAATTCCACTCTTTAGTAAGTTCACTGAATCTCCCATGCGCGTTAATCCGTTGTCATAGTATTGTCGACTAATTCCAAGTACATTTGGTAAAATATCGACGCTATACCATCCTTGATATTCTAAGTTATGAATGTTTAACGTCGTTTTTACCTTTTGATAGAATGAATGATATTTATAATCGACATTTAAAATTAGTGGAATCATACTTGTATGCCAATCATTCACATAAATTTCTGAAATTTTTGTTCCTAGATATGGAAGAGCTTCAAGCACTGCACGATTGAAAAAGACGAAGCGCTCAGCATCATCTTCATAGCCATAAATCTCTTCACGCGTAAAATATCTATCATTTCCGATAAATAAATAAGTCACTGAATCTTGAACTAATTTAAAAAGAGAAGCTCGAGCTTCTGTCGATCCTACTTTAATTGGTAAGTCCATTAACCATTCCATAGTCGTTCCGTAAACTTCCGTAATTTCTTTATACTTAGGTAAAGCAATGATTAATGAGCGACCGTCTTTAATTGTTTGAGTTGCAAAAGCGGCAGCTGTTTTTCCCAATTCTCCTAACGAAGTAAATGGTTCACATTCAGTCACGACATAAGCAATAGTCTTAGCCTCCCTTGACTTCTTCACTACTTTAGGTGTTGTTTCAATAGTTTCATTCGTATCTTTTCCACGACAAATATGACGGCTTAATGTTGCTAACTGTGTTTCATCTAATTTAGACTGAGCTTTAACTTCAATTCCGATTTCATGACAAATGGCTACAAGCTCCTTGCTTGTCATCCCATAATTTCTAGCAAATTCGTATACTCTCATCGTATATCCCCCCTGTTAAACAAGATTTAACATATAACAACATTTTAGCATTTACACTCTTGTTTGAAAATCTAACTTCTTGTAAAACCATTCAAATGACGCAATAGTTAACCGTTTACAACATCGATATCACAACTTTTTGACACACTTCACCTCAAATTCTCCTTCAAATGTCGGAAAAACAGTTGTGAATCCATACATAATTTCTAGGAATCTTGCATAAAATTTTACTTTATTAATTTGGAATTCATTGATTACTTCGACACTCCCTATCAATTCCAAAGCTCAAATACTTTTAACTAAAGCCAAGGAACAATATGTTGCCCCATCAAAGAGAGAAGTAGCCTTCCTGCTAATAAAACTGAGCCGATTCCATCATTTTCACATTTTTCTTTAACAACTATATACGCAGTGGTAATTTTTATAATTTCACCGCTGCTATCCTCAATCTATATAGAGCCCGAAATGTATTTTATCATTTTGAATTATTCTTAGTTGCTTAACCGATTTAAGACGAAAGCTCCCTATAGTCCAGATAAAAGTTTTTTGTCATATGAAAAACTTATCGGGGCTTATATACAATAAGGAAATACAACTTGAATCAAAAAAATCAGCGGATAAGAATCCGCTGATTTCATTTACTATGCTTGCACTGCAGCTCCCTTTAATTCAACACCTGAATGATGACGAGCTTCTAATTCTTTTAAGTTATTACGAGCTTCTAATTCATTAAGAACTTCTTCATGGAAGTCACCATTTAATTTATAGTATTTTTTATAAATAGCGAAGCATAAAACAATAAAGATAATTGGTGCAATCGTCATTAAACTGCGCATTCCCATAATAGTTCCAGCAGATTGCTCTTGGTTCGCTACATATCCCATCATTTGTAATCCAACACCAATTGCCCATCCACTGAAAGCAGATGCTGATTTTACTAATAATGTTTGACAAGAGAAAATAATACTTTCATTACGTGTCCCAAGTTTATATTCACCATAGTCAACAACATCAGCTAACATAACTGTTGTAGAAGCTAAGACGAATCCGCCTCCACCACGTACTAATAATGCAGATAAGATAACTAATAATGCATTATCGGGAGCCCAAATTCCAGAAACTAATAATCCAATTAATCCAATCACAGGAACGAAACATCCTACTTTGAATAACTTTTGACGTCCAATTTTTTGAGCTAAGATTGGGAATAATAATAATCCACCAATTTCTGCAAACCCGGCAAATCCGTTGTAAATTTTAAACATTCCTTCATTACCTGTTGCATACTTGAAGTAGTAAAGCGCCATCCCACCTAAAAGCTGTAACATTAAGTTCATACATAAAACAACACCGATGAACACTTTTAATTGATCATTTTGACCAATAATTTTAAATGTTTGTTTTAATGTCACACGCTCAGCTTTTTTTGTTGTTTTATCTGCTGTTTTTGTTGAAGGCTCTTTGACATTAATACATGTTATTAAAGAAGAAACGATGAAGATAACAGCGATAATAAATGCTAATGATTCATATCCTTTTACATCATTCCCTTGCCCTAATTTAGCAACGAAAGTTAAACCGAATGTCCCGATTGTTAATCCACCAATACTAGCGAAAATACGAGGAATTACCGCCACTTTTTCACGTTCAGCTTTATCTTGTGTTAAAGATGGAATCATTGACCAATAAGGAATATCCATAATTGTGTAAGTCATTCCCCATAAAATATACATCACTGAGAAATATGCATATAATGGTAATCCATCTAAATCTGGTTTTTTGAATAAGAAGAATAATACGATAGCATTAATAATCGTACCGATTAAAATCCATGGTCTAAATTTCCCCCATTTTGTTCTCGTATTATCAACGACCATCCCCATCATCGGGTCATTGACCGTATCCCAAATACGTGCGATTAAGAAAAGTGTCCCGACGAATGCAGGCGCTAAACCAATCGTATCAGTAAAATAAATCATTAAGTAAGTACCAACAATACCGTAAACTAAGTCTTTACCTAGTGCCCCTATTCCATAAGAGTACTTTGCCTTTGCAGTTAGTTGCATTTTAACCTCTCCTTTTTTAACTTTTACACCCCGTCCCTCTCTTGGGTTGCAATCGTTTTCAAACCTCTCATGCTAATAATATACTATATTTGAAATCGTTTTACAATAGCTATTGTACTAAAAAAGTATTTTTTTTACTAATAAAAATAGATTGATTTTACTTTAATTTACGTGAAGTATTTTTAAAATGTTAACAGGTCATATTCAAAAACAATCTACGCCATGTTTTATCTTATTTTATCCTTTTACATTGATATAAATAAAAAGTATTATACTAAAATAATCGTTCAAATTGTATTTAGTCTAGTATTCGAATGATCTTTTGCTTAAGCAGATTATTCCGAGATTCTATTAACATCTCCGTCTCATTTAATGAAAAAAGAGTGTTGCATCAAACAACACTCTTTTGAGTTTTATTATGCTTTTTTAAATTTAATAATCGTACTTGCGTAGTCCCCGCTTAATTTCACATCAATTCCATGGTTCATTAAATATGATCCTGATTTTTTCATTTCAGTTCCAGCTAATGTAAAGGTATATTGTGCATTAGCATCTAATCCACGTAATTTCACGCGCACTCCAGTACGAGAGATTTGTGTTTGTGGTAAGAATACGAATAATGCAGCTTCTGTTTCATTCGCATACTCATAGCAATAATAGTTGTTGCTAGACGTATGTTGTAAACGATAGAAGTCCCCGTTTTGCACGACTTCACGAATTTGTTTATATTCTTCAATTAACTCTGCTGATAACTTCATGTCTTCATCAGTGAACTTTAAAATATTACATCCCATTCCTAATGTTCCCATCATGGCACTATGGAATTTGAATGTTAATGGGATTGTTGAACGATTATTAGCGTCTGTTACCCATGCACGCATCGCTTTAACTGGATAAACGTATGAATATGTATTTTGAATTGTTAAGCGATCATAGGCATCCGTGTTATCACTTGTCCAAAAATCATCAAATGATGACTCTAACATTCCATAGTCGACACGGCCACCACCTGAGGCACAGGCTTCTAATAATAAATGAGGATATTTTGCTTTGACACGACGTGCAATGTCATATACAGCCTCAATATGACGAAGCCACATATCACGTGACACTCCTGTTTGTGAAATCGGACGGTTCGCATCCCATTTAATATAATCAATCTCATATTTAGATAATAAGTCATCAATCATATTGAAAATGAACTCTTGTACTTCTGGTAATGTCACGTTTAAGACCATTTGGTTACGAGATGTATCATTTACACGATTTTTGAAATGATAAATCCAATCTGGATGATCTTTTAATAATTGTGTTGGCGGGTTCACCATCTCTGGCTCAATCCAAATACCAAACATCATTCCCATGTCCTTAACCGCATGAATTAACGGATTTAATCCTTCTGGGAATTTATCTTCGTTCACATACCAGTCACCTAAACCATCTGCATCACTATGGCGCTCACCAAACCAACCATCATCGATAACAAATAACTCAACACCCATTTCTTTCGCCTTTTTAGCTAAGGCAATTTGCTCATCACAATGCACGTCAAACTCAGTTGCTTCCCATGAGTTATAAAGAACCGGACGAACACCTTCACGAAGCACATTTTGTTTAGCATAATCATGCATGTGATGACTCATCGCCTCAAACCCTTCATTTGTATAACCAAACAACATCGCTGGCACAACAAACTCTTCACCTGGTTGTAACGTAACTAAGCAATCATGAGGATTAATTCCCATTTGAACTAAGGTTCCCCCATAAGGACGTGGCTCAATAATAGTTGAGAAATTCCCACTTAATTTTAAAATCCCAAAGTACACTTCACCTTCAGTTTCAGTCGCGTGACGATCTAAAATGAAGAACGGATTATGATTATGCGTTGAAATACCACGACGGTTTTCTAAAATAATTTTCCCTTGTCCTAATGGTTGCTTAAACTCTTGAAACTCCGCTAACCAACGTCCATGAGAAGATGTTAGTGTTAAATCTTGATAAGGAATATGAATTTGAGCACTATGAATTTTTTCAATCTCTACAACGGCTTGTGTATTATTTTTAACAGACACAGTACGCTCAATTAAATCTTGTTCCTCATACGTTTTATAATGTAAATTGAATTCAAAGTCATAGTACACATCCTTTAAATGGATGATTAACTCCTCTTCAGTTTGTGTGTAGCCTACATACTTATATTCAATATCACGAGTTCCATCAGCAAAAATTACTTTTAAACAGTTTTCTTTATAACGCATTCCACCGAAAACTGGATACTCCTCATCTGTTAAATCAAGAATTGGATCATTACTTGATAATTCTGATAATTCAGGCACTTCAAAATCTTCTAAACCATTTAACTTTGGCCCCCAGTATAAATGGCGTAATAAACCTAAGTTATCTACTGCGAATGCATATGTTGTTTTAGCAGTTTCTACACCAAAAACTAATCGTTTTTCATCAATTAAAAATCCCATACTTTTTCTCCTCTCAACGTTACTCCCTCTTTTAGATAACGTTTTCTAAATTGATTATAATATAGCCCTCTTCTTTATTCAATCATTTTTTAGTAAATTTTTAGTGATAGTAGGAGCTTGAGAGAACATCTCATATAAAGACAAGAAATCCCATTTTACTTCAATAATTAAAATCTTAACCACAATAAGCAATAAAAACTAATCTTAATCATCTGAATATTAATAACATGAGCTTAAACTTTATCGAAAATTTAAATCCTTTCTCACTTTTAAAAAAGACATACAATTAAACTTGTCATTTTGACTACATAAATTTAAAAGAAAAAACTTATCTATTACTAATATTGCTAAAGGAGTGGGCTATAATGATCCCTTTGCCTTTTCAAAGATTTTTCGCAAACATAAAGGGATGAGTCCTTCACAATATCGAAATGAACAACAAAAAAACCTCGTAGACTAAAATCTACGAGGTTTTTGATTACTAAGCTTCTACTAACTCAGGAGCTTTTTTTAGATTTCCTTTTTTAAATAAGAAGATAACGACTAATAATGTTAAGACTTCTGCAACTGGAACCGTCATCCATACCCCACTAATTCCTATGAATTGTGGTAAGATGCTAATTCCTAATAAAATGAAAATCATACCGCGACAAACAGCCACAATAATAGACGATAGCGCATCACCAATTGACGTAAAGTACCCTGAGAATAAAATGTTCAATCCATTAAAGAAGAACGTAAAGGCATAAATCTTCGACCCGTGTAACGCTAAATCTAATACGGCCTGATTATCGCTAACAAACATCATAATTAAATACTTCCCAAATAAGAAGATTAACACGACTAAAGCGGATCCCATGATAATGGCCATCTTACAAGAAATATTCATCATTTGCTTCACACGATCATGTAACTGCGCACCGTAGTTATAAGAAATAACTGGACCAATTCCTGCTGAAACTCCACACACAATTAATGACGCGAATAATGAAATGTAACCAATCGCTGTAAACGCCGAAACTCCAACTTCTCCAGCAATTCTCATAAACGCCATATTAAACACAAAGGTTGAAATAGCCGCTGCTAATGATGATACGCCTTCCGACGACCCATTATATAATAACTGACCTGTTAACTTCCAGTTAAATTTTCCTGTAAAGAAGTTTAATACAGCAGTCTTCTTAATAAACGGAATAGCTGCAATTAAAAATGATGTTGTGAACGATAATCCCGTTGCAATCGGCGCCCCAACAATCCCTAACTTTAACTGCTTAATCAACACATAATTTAAGATAATATTTGCAAATAGACTTGCAACTGAACTGATTAAATAAACATTCGGCTTTCCAATACAACGAACAAATACCCCTAAAATAAACGAAAGTCCGATAAATGGAGCAAATAACGCTAAAATCTTAATATACGTTGATGAATCAGCAAGCAACACATCATTTGCACCTAAAAATGATGCTAATTGATGACTAAATGTAAATCCTAAAACTAAAATCACAATTGATAAACCAATCATGAATAAGCAAGCTGATTTAAAAATATCTTGCGCGCGCTTAACTTGACCTTCACCTAAACTACGCCCAATATAACTTGCTCCACCAATTCCAATGATTAAGTTCATCCCAATCATTAACTGCATAAATGGCGCTGCAATATTAACACTAGCCATCGCATTCGTTCCAACAAAGTTTCCTAAGAAAATTCCATCAACCATTGTTTGAACCCCAGCAATCGTTAATGATAAAATCGCTGGAATCGAGAATTTAATAAATAACTTAGAAATCTTTTCAGTTCCTAAGACATTATCTTGCATCATCTATATAACCTCCCTATCTCAATACTGCTCATTAAAAATAAGCAGTATGATTAATTGTCATAAAAAAAGCCAAATGACTTGCATTTGAGCCTGAATAATATTATCATGTATCCTTAAACATTTTTAGTATTATAATGACTTTTTTATAATTATTTTGACATCAGGAGATTAAATATGACTCATTTTGACACAGAATTAAACCAAATCGCTTACATTAAAAATCTCATTGAACAAACCTCTAATTTACCAATTTCCATTCTAAATTGTAAACAAGAAAATCTTTTTTCAGATTTTATCATCGATGATTATGTTCTTAATCAGCTTGATTTAACTAAAACATATACGACTCCACAAATTAAACTTTATTCATTAGATGAAATTTACATGTTTATAAGCTATATAAAGGAAAGTGAACTAATTGGAACATTCATCGTTGGGCCTATTAGCTATAAAAAGATATCACTCAATCAATTGATTCATCAAGCGATGCTCATTCATAATTTAATTTATCATGAACCGCTAACTTTTGAAGAAGTTCTTAAAGAAAACTTTTATGATGAACAGCTAATTGAGCAAATGGAAAATAAACTTCAAAGTGACTTTACTCATATTCGAATCGATGACCAAATTCATGAACCTTTCGTCCCGCTACATTACGAACGCGAACTACTTTCTTATGTAAAGCATGGAAATACAGCGGAGTTAATAAAAATTATTGATAAACTTACACCGACCGAAGCAGCAATTAATCATCTTAACGAAGACCCAATTCAAACCATGCAAACGATGGTAATCACCTTACTCATTCTTGCTTCTCGTGCTGCGATGACGGGAGGTTTACCTACTGCCTTAGCTTATAAAATTAATACTTATTACTTAGAAAAAATACAAAAAACAACGGATATTCATCAACTCAATCAATTAAAAATGACCTGTTTAATTGACTTAACTTCGCGAATAAACCAAATTAATACGACTGAAACCTCTCGTCCAGTTTCAGATACTATCTTTTATATTACTAAAAATCTTTATAATAATATTTCATTAAACGATATTTGTGAGGCTTTACACTTCAGTCCAAGTTATCTTTCACGATTATTTAAAAAGGAAATGAATTTGACTATTAGCGAATTTATTACGCAAGAAAAAATTGAAGAAGCCAAACGACTTTTAATTGGATCAAATCATACACTTCTTGAAATTTCAAATCTTCTTCACTTTAGTGATCAGAGTTACTTTACAAAATCATTTAAAAAGGTTACTGGAATGACACCAAAAGTTTACCGAAATCGATACAAACTACTCTCTTAAGCTATATTTCTTTAATTGTTCTCGGCTTTCACGGGTTGCAAATAAAATTAGTTCACTCAATGTATTCCCATCAATACACGTAATCTTACATTCTTTTACCCATTCTATGGCCTGTTGTGAGAAAGAAGAAGTGGTTATAAATATCCCTTCATTCACTTTATCATGACTCATCACTGAATAAAAATTTTCAAGCATATGTTGTTCAATTAGATCATCTGATTTTTTTTGCTTACACACAATATACACACGATTCCCCTCAGATGTGATGGCACTAATTCTTTTGGACTTCGTGACCTTTACTTCCTGATAACCGAGTAACCGTAATAAATCAGCACAATAATATTCAAACTGAATGGGTGGAATTTGTTGCACATCATAATGAATTAAACGTAAACAACGCTCTCGTTGTGCCATCATTTGTTGATTCTTTTGTACCTGTTCTTCTAACGCTTTAATCTCCTGTTCACCTAAACTAATCGACCAAACAACCGACATCGCAAATAAAGGAAGAACGATTAAAAACCACCAAAAAGGCAATGCTGCAAACATATCTACAATTTTTAAGAAAAAAACTTGAAAATTAAAATAAGTAATCCAACAAAAACACCCTATCATAATATAGCCCATCCATTGTTGAACTTTCCCCTCATTCAAATCCTTCATAAAATCACATCCTTTCCAGTGACTTTATTTTGGGAAAATAAAAAGACTTTATTCAATGATCGCTAAATAATAAAGACTAATTCCAACAATTATACTGGCTAATAACTCAATCCACTTTCGATTTAAACGCCACCAGTTACGTCCCCTATAACCTAGCCTTTGATAAAATGTCGGAGAATAATACATGAAATACATTCTTGAATACAACCAATATTAAAAAGCTGAGGGTTTAACTCAGCTTTTTAATATTCTCGATAATCTTTCTTCTGTTCTTCTCGTTTCTCTTTTTTACGTTCGATAACCTTAATACTTAAAAAAATAATAAAGAAAATGAGATTAATGACATACCACCCAATAATCAATTTAATCATTAATGACCACAGCTGTTCCGTAAGCGACCATCTCAGCTGCTCCACTCATCACCGACGATGACATTAATCGCATCCCAACAATCGCATTTGCTCCTTTTGCCTCAGCATCTTCAACCATTCGTCCAATCGCAATTTGACGCGCTTCTGTCAGCATATCGTTATAGCTATTTAATTCCCCACCCGCTAAGTTTTTAAAAGCTGCTGCAATATCATTTCCTAAATGTTTCGAACGAACCGTACTTCCACGTACTAATCCCTTCACTTCTAAAATTTCTTTTCCTACGATATTTTCTGTTGTCACAATTAACATCTACTTCACTCTCCTAATCGATTTACTAAATGGATAAAGCGTTCATTTTCATGCAATACCGTGAAAACTGGATTTTGTAATAACGCATCTTTCATGCTTTTTTTGAGTAACACTTCATCACGTGGCACGATATTTCCAAGATCAAATGTTTCATACCAATCTTCAATCATATCAAAAAATGGCGTGCCTCTAAATTTAAGAGGATAAAAATCATAGGTACATAACTTTGAATAATCATCTAAGTAATCAAGTGCCTTTTCCACTTTTCCAAGTTGGACATACCCTTGTGCCACCACTAATAAAATGGGTATAACAACATAAGGATTTAACTTCCGCAATTCAAAAGTCTCTTCTAACTTCATAAATCTTGAAACCGTCTCTTCAAATTGATCCGCTCCACCTAATGACAATAACATCGGAAAAGCTTCGACAATCGAAATTAAACTTTTAAACAGAGAAATTTGTAAAGCCGCTTTAGCCTCGTCTAGTTGTCCAAGCATTTGATAGGCAGTTGCCTGTAACACTTCCCCTGATAGTTGAGGTTTTTGGCTTCCTTCTAATAACACTAAAGCTTCTTGTGGTTCATTTAACAGCAAGCAACAATACGCCTCAACCATTTGCGCCTGCTTCGCCAAATCAACATCCTCACTATTTAACTTCACCCGTTCAAATAACGATTTAGCTTGCTCATTTAATTTTTGTGTTTGATTAGCATCTAACATACTATGATTAATGATTAAAACGCCCATTTGAAATAATAAAGGAAAACACGAATAATACTTTCGAATGATATCCTGACATTCCTCAATGACGTCATTAAATGGTCGAGTCGTAAAATCATGACAAAGTCGTTGATACAAAGATTTAATCTCCTCCTTCATCATTTGAGGATCATAACCTATTAACTCATCAATACTGACATTAAAATATGAGGCTAAAATCGGTAAAAATGTAATATCGGGATAACTCTGACCGGTTTCCCATTTAGAGATTGCCGCTTTAGAAACACCTAAATATTTTGCTAATTCATCTTGCGTTATCTTCTTTTCTTTTCGCTTCGTTGTAATCATCTTAGCAATATTAATTTCTTTCATCGGATCACCTCATAAGTTTATTGTAAACCTATTACCTTATATTCTCAATAGAGTAAACGTAGACTTTCATTGATAAAATCAACTATTAGTTAACAGTAAAAACTTTTATATAAGAGCCCACTCAAATCATTTATGATATGGTATTGTCTTTTCATCTATAGAATACTTCATCATTTGACAGTGAATTGGCGGCACAATCGCTTTATGGTAAAATATAGAATAATAATTTGAATTGGGAGAAAAGATATGACTTTACAACAGCTAAAATATATTATTCAAGTGGTGCAATCCGGTTCAATTAGCTCGGCCGCACAAAAGCTATATATTACACAACCTAGCCTTTCAAAAGCAATTGCCGATCTTGAAAAAGAAATGGGAATTACCATTTTCTATCGAAATAATCGGGGAGTATATTTATCAGAAGATGGCATTAAATTTCTATCTTACGCAAGGCAAGTCGTTGAGCAGGCGGAATTGTTAGAACAGAAATATAAGTTCAAAACACCTGCTAGACGAGTATTTGCTATCTCATCACAACACTACGCCTTTGTCGTGAATGCTTTCGTTGCGTTAGTCAAAGAATATGGGGAAAATAAATACGAGTTTTCACTACGTGAATCGCGAACCTTTGATATTATCGAAGATGTCCGTACGAAAAGAAGTGAGCTAGGAATTATTTTTTTAAGCCATTTTAACCGTGAAGTGATTCAACGAATTTTACAAAACGATGAGATGCAATTTGTCCCTCTTTTCACAGCAAAACCACATGTATTTGTCAGTCGAAACAACCCTCTTGCAACGCGTAAAAAAGTGATGTTAGAAGACTTAAAAGAATTCCCACGACTTACGTATGAACAGGGAATCAATAACTCCTTCTATTTTTCTGAGGAGCTACACAGTACGATAGAAAGTCCTAAAAATATCATCGTCTCCGATCGAGCCACTTTATTTAATCTGTTAATCGGGTTAAATGGTTATACGATTTCTTCGGGTATTTTAAGTAGTGACTTAAATGGAACAGAAATTGTATCCATTCCACTTCAAAGCGATGAAATGATGGAGATTGGATATATCCATCCAACGGATCATCCATTAAGTGAAATGAGTGAACGATATTTAGAACATTTACGCCTTTACATTGTACATTATCAATCTTTGGTATAGTTTTTATCTATATGTCACCATTATTTATTAGTATTAACACATAACCAACCTTTTGTGATAAATTAATCTCATAACAAATCACAAGGGGGATAAAATATGGGGAATACATTAACACAAAGAAAACATGCACCATTTCGATATGATATTGTAGGGAGCTTTCTTCGTCCAGAAACGTTAAAATCAGCGCGTGAAGCTTTTGCAAAAAATGAGATTAGTGCAGCACAACTTACAGAAGTTGAAGATGCTTGTATTCGTAACTTAGTGGAAAAACAACTTGAAGCGGGATTAAAATCAGTAACAGACGGAGAGTTCCGACGTAGCTATTGGCACCTTGATTTCATGTGGGGATTTGATGGAATTGAGCATAACGTAATGGATCAAGGATATATTTTCCACGGAGAAGAAACACGTCCAGACTCTGCAAGAGTTTGTGGTAAAATTAAATTTACACACCATCCATTCATCGATCACTTTAAATTTTTAAAAGAAGTGGTTGGTGACCGCGCACTTGTTAAACAAACCATTCCTGCACCTTCACAAATTTTTGCCGAATTAGTTCGAGCAGATAATGAAGAACACCTTAACCGTATTTATCCAAATCGCGAGGAACTTTACACTGATTTAACACAAGCTTACCATGACTTTATTCTTGCATTATATAATGAAGGCTGCCGTCATCTACAATTAGATGACTGTACATGGGGAATGCTTTGTGATAGTAATTTCGCAAAATATTTTGCAGATGCTGCAGGTGGTTTAGAACAATTACAACAGCTTTACGTAAAACTAAATAATGAGGCGATTGCCAATTTACCAGCTGACCTTGTAGTAACAACGCATGTCTGTCGAGGAAACTATCACTCAACATGGGCAAGTAGCGGAGGATACGGACCAGTATCTAAAACATTATTCGGAAAAGAAAACGTACATGGATATTACCTAGAATTTGATAATGATCGTTCTGGAGATTTCGGACCATTAAAAGAAGTATCAGAAGAAAAACTCGTTGTTCTTGGTCTGATTACCTCTAAATATCCAACACTTGAAGATAAATCAACAATTATTGCCCGAATCAAAGAAGCATCACAATACGTTCCATTAGAAAGATTATGCTTAAGTACTCAATGTGGATTTGCTTCAACGGAAGAAGGTAATATTTTAACTGAAGAAGAACAATGGAAAAAAATTAACTTAGTAAGAGAAATTGCAGAAGAAGTATGGGGATAACCCTTCCTAAATAAAAACTTTTTAAAGAGAAGTCATCTAACAAATTAGATATGACTTCTCTTTTTATGTTCTCAAAAAGCAAGAGCTTTTCACATATCAAACAACTTGACCCTCATTGATTTTTTATCGACACCATTCATTTATCTTTAACGGCAATTAAACTCAAAAAGAGACGTCCATTCAATGATAGACGTCTCTTTTTATTATTTTGCATTTTTTAATTTTGACAAGTCATAAATATGATCAGCCGCTTTAGCAACTGCTGGAGTATGAGTAACAATGATGACACATTTTCCTTGGTTTGCTAAATCCCTTAGAATTTTAATAATTTCAGCCTCTGTTTCTCCATCTAAGTTTCCAGTCGGTTCATCTGCTAAAATGACTTCTGGTTGATAAGATAAAGCACGTGCAATGGCGACACGTTGTTGCTGCCCTCCAGATAGTTTTAAAATACGACTATTAGCCTGTTCTCTATCTAATCCAACACTTTCTAATAAATCATACACATATTGTTTCTTATCATTCACATTAAAGTTTGCAATATCCATTGATAAACTGACATTCTCAAAAGCTGTAAATTTTGTTAATAGATTGAAGCTTTGAAAAACAACACCAACATATTTACTACGAAAGTCATACTTATTCATTTTCTCCACATCTTGGCCTTTATAATAAACGTTTCCTGATGTGGGAGCGGCTAAACCTGAAAGCACTGATAATAGCGTTGTTTTCCCAGTTCCCGACTTTCCAACAATGGCATAAACTTTTCCTTTTTCAAACTGCAAGTTTAGATTTTTAAAAATTGGTTTTTTATCATAAGTGAAACTAATATTCTCAAGCTTTAAAACTGACATCCTTCTCACTCCTTAGTCACGATTTGATAAAATTCTTAACGGTTCATAACGTGTAATGAAAATAATCGAAACAACACTTGCAACTAACGTTAAGACAATACCGATTCCTAGTAACTGCATTAATACCGTGAAATCAGTGGCTGACGTAACGTTTGAAATATAATCAACAGCTGCCATCGCCTGCCCTTTACCACCAATGATTCCAGTCATCCCTCCCATCGCTCCTGATGTTGGACGACCAAATGAAGCCTCAGTTTGCATCATATTATTACTTTGAGCTTCAATTTGAGAAGCTAATAATGTATTTGTTACTGGAACGGATGACATCGCCCCAATTCCTGCTCCAATCACTAACGCTACTAATGTGACTACAAAACTTTCCACTAAAAATTGCATCGCAACTTTCCCTTTTTTCATTCCAATGGCAGTTAAAACTCCAATTTCATACTTACGTTCACGAACATTAAAAATATTTAAAACCACTAAAATGATTGCGCCAATTCCAAACACAACGGCTAAGAAATAACCCGCCATTTGACTTAAGTTTTCTAATGGTAATAAACTTTGTTCATAAGCTGCTAAATCAGTTGATGAAACGGTATAGGTTTCATCTAATCCTAAATCGCGTACTTCTGATTCAAACGTATAATATTCATCAACATTTGCAAAGACATATGTTCCTGAAACTTGAGATGGAATAGCCGTTGTTGTTTCCATACCCGTTGTTTCATCAGTTGAAACAACTGCCCCTTCTTCTGAAGCTTTAGCAATCGCCTGAACAGCGTTGTAACTCATATAAATACGATTCGCTGGATCACTAGCTGCTGAGAATCCTTGCATCACTTCACTACTTGAAGTGGTTGATTGACTGTTATTATAAATTCCAACAACGTTTAACGTATAAGTTTCCTCTTCATGATTTGGATTGACTACTGTAATCGTATCTCCTACAGCTAAATCATTATAAATAGCTAATTCATCTGAAATCACACAATCTAATAACTCTGTTCCTTCTTCAAACATTTTTCCATCTATTAACGTTGAAGTTCCTGCTACAAAGTCTGTCATCGCTTCATCTGAACTATATCCAATAATCGTGAAATCACCTTGTACACCCATTCCACCTTTTTGGAATCCGCCACCTTTTCCACTATCCATTCCTGGCATTTCCATACCAGCTTTCCCCATCATCGAATCTATCGATGATTCAGAACTTGAACTTGTCGTTGAGATAGCTTCAAATTCATCTGTTCCATTTAATGAAATCGTTGATGTATAATAGAACGATTTAACCGAATCCGCTTCGGCATAAATTTGCATCTCATCAATTGATAAACTTGAAACCTGAGTAAATGCTGATTTATCAAATCTACCTTCACCATTACCATTATTCATCATTTGCTGCATCATCGCTTGACGATCGACTGAAATTTGAGCAGTAACACTCATTGAATCTAACGTCTGTGTTCTTGCACTTTCCGCAGCTTGGCGAATAGATAGCCCGATACAACATGAAATTGAAATGACTAAAACAATAATTCCAATTAAAATATTTCTTCCCATGGAGCGTGAAACACTCTTCAATGCATTTTTCAATACATACATTCTTATTTCCTCCTTGTGTATTAACTTCTCATCTCTTCGTTATTACTATAAACTCCCAACCTTAAATCAAACTTAAATCACAACAATGAAAATGTATAAAAAATTCCATCAAAAAAAGATGACCAAGTCATCTTTCCGTCTTTACTTTAATCCCAAATCCAAATCGAGCAATAAACCAAATTAAAATGAGTCCCACTAAAAACAATGAATAAATTCCTGTTAACTCTTCCGTATGCTCCAGTGAGACCAAAAAATCTTGTAATCCATGAGCAATCATTAATGGCACAATCGTCTGATACTTAAATAGAAAATAAAAATAAACAAGTGCCCCCACTCCAATAATCAATGTAATATTCAACCACTGATCATAATTATAATTACTATGTAAAAGCCCAAAGAAAAAACTCGTCACAATCACGGAAATGATACATGAACCAAGCTTATGTTTACTAACTTTAACCCCAAGCCAATACAGGATAAAAAACACACATAATTTAAAAATTTCCTCTCCAATTCCGACAAGTGAATATCGTGCTAACTGATTCAAGACATATGGCCCAGATAAATGAAAGGTATATTGATTCAATAATTGAGGGTCATTTGCTGATAAGAAATATCCTGTAAAACTTTCCGCTAAAATCCCACAGACATAAACAGCCCCTGTTATTCCAATTAAATTGATGATTCCGCCTCCCTTATTATAGAAAGGTCCAATTTCTTTGAATCCAACTGTCACTGAAAAAATTAAAAATATCCCTAAGTATATCATTAAAATCATTTCTGGTCTTGAAAAAACAGATAAAATTGGCGTCCTTAACATCGCCAGAAAAACTAAGACAAGCAACAAATAAACCATTGGATGTTTAATAATAGGGACAGCTACCATCTTCTCTTTAAGTTTCATCTCGTTCCTCCTCTCATCCTCTTTTCAATTATAGAAAGTAAATGAAAGAATAGAAGTCACTCGACAAAAAAAGCTATCTATATTAGATAGCTTCATTAGTTATAAAGTTTAACACTAATTTATAAAGCTCTGCTTCATTATTGATACAATAATCCGCTTGAATATTCCCTTCTGGATGCTCTGCATGGTGGCGGTTTAACCAAATAGCTTTCCAACCAGCTCCCTTGGCACCTATAATATCACTCTGAAACGTATCTCCAATAAATAATGTCTCCTCTGGATTAAGGTTCATTATTTTTTCTACATGCTGAAAGATTCCAATCTGCGGTTTAGCAACTCCAATATCTCCTGAGACGAAAATATATTCCTCTCGAATAAACTCCATTACCTTCAATGCCTTCACTTTATTCCATTGATGCTGTGAAGGTCCATTTGTAATAACCCCCATCATAATCTCATGTTTTTGACAGAGTTCAATGATTGTTCGCATCGTTTCAGAAATTTCTAATTTCTTTTGATTACCTGCATAAAGTCGTTGAAACTCTAATGCTTCATCATCTGTGACACTTATACCAAAACTCTCAAAGGCTTTTTGTACACGATAAATATACATGGCCTCCATCGACATTTCTCCACGCTGAGTAGCTTCAAACACTTCATCACTATAATAACGACTTCGTTTATATAACTCTTCAATTGAAAGTTCAAAACTCCCTTTAAATAATTCTTCATACGCCTTTTGAAAAGGAATCACCTGATCATATAACGTATCATCCACATCAAATAGAACTGCCTTCATCTCACCATACTCCTTTTTAACATCTGTTATTTCCAATCAATAGCTGATAATACATCCATCCAAAAAAATTCAATGGTAGGTAGCTAAGTTTTTTTCAATAATAGAGTAATAATTTAAATTCAATAAAATTATACGACTATCACTCACTTTCACCAACAATAAAGGCTATACTATCGTTATCAGAAAAGATGAAAGGGAGATATAACATGTACATAAAGTTACTCGTATTAAGCATTATTATGACAAGTCTACTATTTGCTTTTTTTAATAATATCTATTTAACTATCAAATCCATTCATTTAGATGAAAAACCTAGTTTCATTAAATCAATGACTTATCAATTCTTAAATGTTATCATTATCTTTACATTTCTATTAATGTTAGTTATTTTTTCACAATATGGCGATGAAATCATGAACACTTTACTTTATTAATCCTTGCAGAGGTTTGTTTCCCCCTGAGGCATTAACTTACTTAATAAAGAATTAGGAGTAGCTTCGGCTATTGATAAAATTTAATCCTTTACTTAAAAACTCTTGCTCTTTATTTCAAATGAATAATTGTCCTTTTTATCGCCACCAGTTCTCTTATTTCATGGCCTTTTATGAGATAAGTCATGAGAAATTTTCTATAGAAAATCTTAATATCAGAGTATTTGAAGAACTAAACTTAAATCACACTCTTTGTTTGATGGATAAAATAATAAAAAAAGTCCCTAACGATAGGAACCTTAAAAACTATTTTTATATATTTCAAAGAAGCGGGATATTTCATAGCCTTGATCAATAATTTCTTCATCCTCATGGGTTAACTGCCAGCCATAATAACCATACCGTCGCCACGTTAACTTTGTGATAGGAAATAAATAGTACTCTTTTTGGATGGCTTTAAAGCCATCTTTATAATCAGTTACGATTTGTTTAAAAGCTGCATCTGGATTAACAAATACCGGCTTTCCATCTTGATTCATACCAATTTCGTAAGCTTCTCCACCACCAAAATCACTAGGTAACTGACTTGTATCATAAACGCCAATCGCCTTATTTTTAGGATTCATACATCCCACTAAACACAAACAAACTAAAATACTCCAAACCACCCTCACCTAACATCCCCCTAAACCTAACTAAAACTCTTCCCTACAACTCACTCTCATAAATCTCATTCATTTTTTGATTTTCAATAGCACTCCAAAGCATATCTAATAAATTTTTCTTCTGTATAGCTTTTGAACTACCTTTTAATTTAATATTTAATAAGGCCATTCCTAAGAAATAGAGTTGATTAGACGTTAATTGGCTATCAGTTAATTGATTAATCTTCTCATATGAATCATCAAATGGAATTTCTAATACTGATAAAACAATTTTATTGTCAGCTGAATTTAAGTAACTCGTAATAATACTCTGTTCTTCCTCAGCCACTCCTCCAATTGTTTTCCTTTGATAATATAGTTCTCCAATTCGTAACGCATCATCACGAAGAGAAGACCTAGATTTTTTCTTTTTATCCCCACTTATTTTCTTTTCAAACTCATCTAAACTTAACGAACGGTAAGGTTTTAAAATCTCCAAAAATCGGTCAATTTCGGGATCGATAATACCGGCCGTTAACTGAACAATTTTTTGATACGTATTTAAATCCCCTAAGATATCTTTTACCTTTGTCATTTATTATCCCTCACTTATAAAATATCTGTGATTTCCCTTGAAAACTGACTCTTTGGAACATTTATACGATCTAACAAATCAAAAACTATCTGTCCATAACTTTCATTTGCTGGCAGAGTCCCATTTCGTTTCCAATTAATAAAACAACATTCTCCTGCATTAATTAGTTTCTGAACCTCTACCTGATGATAAACAACTGGTGTAAATAACATTCCTGGTAACTTAGTTTCAACAAATCTACGCCATTGCTCTGCCTCAGTTCCACCTTTAGAACTTGATGCCTTACGTAAAGTCTCAATAATTCCAATCATCTTAGGACTTCCACTTTTAAGGTAAGATAGATATGAATTACTAGGTGCTAAATCAATTAATGACCTGTATTGTTTACAAATGATTTGAACCGAATCATTCTCCACTATATTTTTCAAATGATTGATCCCTTGTACTCCCATCTCATCCATAATAGTTGGAACCACATAATAGTCAGATACAAACAGTGCATTTTGAACAATAAAGTTATTGCTTGGTGGACAATCAAAAATAATAAAATCATACTTTTGATCTAGCTCGACTTCTTTTAAAAATTTAGCTAAAATACTTAACCGTTTAATGCTACTATTTCCATCATCCCCAAATCTACGCTTAATCTCAGATTCTATTCCTTCTAATCCTCTCATCATCCCTTGATGTGAGTTACTATACATACTTGATGGAATAAAATCAAATTTTTGCAATTTATATTTTCCACCAGTATAAAAGTTGTGTTTGATTAACTTATCTAAATTGAATGGAACATCAAAATCTAATATCTCACGATTAAGATAACTATTAAATATATGATTAATTGTTTCTTCTTCTTTTAAACTACTAAAGCGAATATGTTCCCCTTTAGTCTTAGAATAGGCTCTCATACAAATCGTACTTAGTGAACACTGTGGATCTAAATCAATTAATAAAACCGAGTTTTGATTTAAAAAGTTTAGTCCCGCTGCGATATTAAAGGCACTGACCGTTTTTCCGACGCCGCCCTTATAATTAATAATTGATATAATCTTTGCTTTTCCCACGTCGCTATCCCTCCCTATTTTATTATCATTATATTAATCAGCTCGTTAAATCATGTTAGTGTATAAGTGATTAAAACAGGGAAGTTTATCATCAGGCATCTACTTGTCATGATTTATTAATATAAGCAAATTATCGATCATCTTTATTAAAAGGGAGACGTAGAAATCTTTGATTAACAGGTAACAGAAGTTTAATGAATAATCAGACGAAATATAAACCTATTTTCTAAAGAGATGATACTAAGCTGTCATCTCTTTTATCATTCATATTTAATTCTACTTATTTCATAAAATGACATATACGCAAAGGAGGTTTTATATGGAGTTTTCTTTAATGGTTTGTGCCATTATTTTAATGGTTTGTATTCTACTTAGCAGGCTGACTCACCGATTGGGTCTTCCTTCTTTACTATTTTTCATTCTTCTTGGGATGATCTTTGGATCAGATGGCTTTTTTAAAGTGGCCTTCAATGACTATCATCTTACCGAACAATTATGTACCATCGCCTTAATCTTCATTATTTTCTATGGGGGGTTCGGAACCAATTGGAAAACAGCTAGACCGGTCATGAAACCGGCTTTAGTCTTATCTACACTAGGTGTCCTTTTAACAGCAGCTATAACAGGACTTTTTTGTTACTTCTTTCTTCATCTTGAACTCATTGAAAGTTTACTCATTGGGGCTATCATCAGTTCAACCGATGCAGCATCCGTCTTCTCAATCTTACGTTCGAAAAAATTAAACCTTAAAGATGGAACTGCCTCTATTTTAGAGCTTGAAAGCGGAAGTAATGACCCAATGGCTTACATGCTGACCATTCTTCTCATTGATTTAATGAAGCAAACTGCTAACCTAAGTGAAATCCCGCTTCTCTTACTGAATCAACTGGGATTTGGGACACTATTTGGTGTTTGCATTGGGATGATTACCGTTATTATCTTAAGAAGAGTTAACTTTATGATGGATGGCTTAGAAACAATCTTCGTCTTGGCCATTGCGCTTTTAACGTATGCTCTTCCAACAGCTATCGGTGGAAATGAATATTTAGCAACTTATCTAGCCGGAATCATTATTGGAAATGGAGCCATCCCAGATAAAGTAACTTTAGTAAACTTCTTTGATGGTCTCACCGGATTAGCTCAAATTCTAATCTTCTTCCTACTTGGACTTCTATCCTTCCCATCCCAAATGCCCACCATTTTACTACCTGCTATCCTTATCTTTTTATGGCTAACCTTTGTCGCTCGTCCATTAACAACCTTCTTATTAATGAAGCCCTTTAAAAGTACCGTTTCCCAAAAACTCCTCTTATCTTGGTCTGGTCTTCGTGGAGCCTCTTCCATCGTCTTTGCTATCTTAGTTGTTTTAAAAGGATCGGATACCACGTATGATATTTTCCATATTAGTTTTTGCATCTGTCTCATCTCAGTGGCCTTACAAGGAACATTGCTTCCAACTGTTGCCCATAAACTCGCGATGATTGATGATAACGACAACGTCCTCAAAACGTTCACTGACTACCAGGAAGAAGAACACCTTCCCTTGCTCCAAATCTTTATCATCCCAACCCATAACTGGGCAAATCGTCTCATTAGTGAACTAAACCTCAGCGACACCTTAATTTTAATGATTAAACGCGATGAACAGACAATTATCCCGAATGGACAAACGATGATTTTACCTGGTGATCAACTCGTTGTCAGTGGCACAGGTTTTCACGAACAAACCGATCTCACCCTTAATGAAATTAATATTGATAAAAATCATCCTTGGCTTAGTAAAGAAATCAAAGACCTTGATCTCCCACCTCAAACTTTAATTATCTTAATCAAACGTAAGGATGGAACAAGCATCACTCCAAAAGGGGATACACTTATCCAACAAGGAGATACCATTGTTCTAACCTGTGAAACCTTTAATCAATGCATTATTTCTTGTACCTAAAAAACCTCTCGAACGAGAGGTTTTTTTAATTGAATATTTCGAATATATTAAATTTCATCCTAATGTTCATGATATCTACTAATTGACCAGTTAAGATTATCTTTGACTCTAACGACTTCGTTAGTAGACTTCTTATCAGTAATAATAATCTCGATTGATTTATTGATAGTTTTTATTTCATCATCACCCTCTGCTTCCTCTGTAAAAACTTCAGATATTAAATACATCGTTGACTGATTAACTTTTTCAAGCATAAAATCTAGCGGGGCCCCATCAACTAAAACATCGATTTCATATTCATCAGGATTCAAATCATTAAAATCAATCTCTAGACCTAATAATACCGCAATCAAACTATTTCCTTCAAAGGAAATATCATCGTCAAAAGAATAATCATCGAAGAACTTAATAGAAATCCCCTGTCTTTTATGTATAGTAGGCCAACTAAATATCATTCCTTTATCTTCAATTTTAATGGGGAACGAACTCTCTATTTTCGGATTAGAATTCACATAAATCTCACTTTCTTGAGGAATAATGTCTCCAATATTATTAACAGTTCCATCTAAGTAAACTATATAATCAATAGACTTAACTAAACTAGTCATACAAGCTCCTTCATTTCGAAGTGATAAGAACCATTTATAATCCTCTAAGTCTTCTTGACTTAATTCATTTACTTTTTCATTGGCCGTCAACTCTGTACATACTTTGTCTTTATTAACTTCAAATGGATAATTTTTTGTTAATTCAATAATCTCTTTCATCTCTTCATTAAAATTGGTAAATTCTCGATTAACACGGGCTAATCCGATTGTTGTTTCACTAACAAAGCCTTTTTTGCTAATATTATTCACTAGTAAATAGTCTAAAATCTTATCATTCTGTGATAAAGTTAAAAATAAATAATCCTCAACCTCAATCATATCCACCTCTATCTGCGATGTAACATCTAAATACTTTACTTGATTTTCATACGTATAGATATCATCCGTAAGCTGAATAAGATTTGGATTTTCAACATAGCCATGAATATTAAAATAAATTTCCTCTCCAAAGACATTTAAACGGTATTCATTGGCGCTAATTCTTGTTACTCCATATGAACCATCATCATTCAAAAAAAATGGAAGTAAAAATAAGACAGCAACTGCTGCAATAGCGGTCAGTGGTTTGATCATATGAACTGTTGACCTTTTTTGCTTTTCATACCTATCAATTCGATCCATAATCAACTTAGCTTCTTGACTCACATCAATGTGTTCAATCTCTTTATTCATGACAATCCCTTCCTAAAGCAATCTTTAATTTCTCTAAACTCCGCTTAATAATCGTGTAAATTGTTTTAACTGATGTTTTTTCTAATATTGCAATTTCCTGTGGACTTAAATCTGCGTAAAAATAATACCTCATAATCCGTTCATGCTTTGGTTTTAAACAAGTTCGCATCAGCTGATTAATCTTTTGTGCTTTCTCTTCTTTAATTAATCTCGTTAAGGCATCATCTGAGCTTTCAGATAAAGTCTCTAATTCATCTTCCCCATCAAACGTGCGCTGTTGATACGCCTTGCTTCGCAAATAATCAATACAACGATAATTCGCAATCTTATAAAGCCACGTCTGGAAAGACGCCTTTTTCGAATTATAACGCTTAAGCGAACGATATGCCTCAAAGAAAATATCCTGGCATAACTCCTTACTCACCTCAACATCTCCCACCTGCTGATAAACATAATAATAAATGGATGAATAATAACGCTTTATAATTTGTTCATACGCCTGTTTATTGGTCGTTAACACGACCTGAATCACCTTCTCCAATTCCATCTCAAAACCTCCCTGGACACGTATCATCTATCTATCTGAACTTCTCCTCAAAAAATCTTCAAAAATTAAAAACTTTTTTTCTTAATCTTAACATAATGGCCTGAGAATGAAGAAAAATAAATTTGTTGAGTTATAAGAATCCCCCTATTTCGTGAAAAGACATCAAGTACTAAATGTGCCTTGATGTCTTTTTGATAAATTAACATCAACTTGAATAATTAAATGAGATTTAGCAAATCTTAAAACAGTAATTAATTAGCACTCTAGTGGCTTAGTTAGGAGGACTCGAAAATGTGTACAGGGTTAAGTTTAACTACTAAAGATGGAAAACACTTCTTTGGTAGAAATTTAGATGTTCCCGCTTCATACGGACAATCTGTTCATATCATTCCAAGAAATTTCAATTGGCTAAATGTCGTAAATGGTGAAACATTAGCTTCTAAATATGCGTGTATTGGAATGGGAATCGTTGTAGATAATCACCCACTTCTTTTTGATGCAGTCAATGAAAAAGGATTAGCTGGTGGTGGATTAAACTTTACGCACTTTGCTAAATTTAATGAAAATGCCATCGATGGAAAAATAAATATCTCCGCATCTGACTTTGTATACTGGGCACTTAGTAACTTTGCGGATTTAAATGAGTTACGTCAAGCGTTAGAAAATTTAGTACTGACTAATATTCCATTTGAGCATCAGCTTCCAGTTGCAGGTCTTCACTGGATGTTCACTGATTTATCTGGGCGTAGTATCGTGATTGAAAATATGGCCGACGGTATGCATATTCATGAAAATCCAGTTGGTGTTTTAACGAATGACCCAACTTTTGATTGGCACTTAACTAATTTAAGACAGTATGTTACCCTTGAAAAAGCAACACCGGCTCCAAAACAAATGGGAGATTTACTGCTTCATCCATATGGTCATGGTTTAGGAATGTGTGGAATTCCAGGAGATGGTTCACCTGCCGCACGTTTTGTTAGAACCGTCTTCTTTAGAGATTCAATTGTTGAAGCCAATGATGAAATCAGTGGGGTTACTGCTTTCCTCAACGTGTTAACAGGGGTAACAGTTATTAAAGGGTCTGAAGTTGATCCCGATGGCTCAATGAATTATACCGTGTATAAATCAGCGATGTGTCAAGAAAGTGGAACTTACTATTATACCGATTATTACAATCGACGTATCAATGCCGTTAAATTATCAAATGCTAATTTAGACTCAAAAGAAATTACAAGTTTCCCTTATCAAGGAGAGCAAGATATCTTGTTCCAAAACTAAAAAAATATTTTTAAAAATATAAAAAATCCCCTAGAGAGTAGGTTATGTAAACATCCTACACTTTAGGGGATTTTTATTATTTATAAACCGGAATATCTAATAAAAACTCTTGATCGTCATCATATAAATAAGCAAATCGATGCATATAATTTCCTATTTCATAAGCGTACCATGGTGTTGTCGCATATTGATGCCATTGGTTAGCACTTAATTGATTATATTTAATTTTAAATGGAGTATTTTGCTGATATTTTGGTGAATTAATATAATTCAAAGAAATAAATTCAGCTGCACCAAAGATTGCTTTTTCAGGAGTTGTCCACCCTTTTTTATAAGCGTAAGTCGTTCCTAATAAACGGGGAGCATGATCCCTAGCCCCAATTCCAAATAAGTTATAAACCGTCACTGGTTTATCTAATTGAATGCGCTCATAGTCAATAATCTTTCCACTAGAATCTTTAATTGGTTTATTCTCATCTGCAATTTCTGTAATTGTAATTCCTTTAGCCAAATTACTAGTTCCCCAATTCGTTTCATGAATAGACTGAGACACAAAGAAAATAGGATCAATATTATAGTATCTCGATGCATTATAGAAAATCTGACCTTGATTATGAAGGACTCCTTTATTTTGAAGTTCTTTGTTCAATCCAGCAACATCAAAACTTCGGAATTGATCAATGCGTAAATATTGAAGTAGATAGTTAACATTAGCCGGGTTGTTTGGATTCAAATAACTTGTAATTGACTGTATTGTACCGGACGTGTAACTTTGTTGGATTTGTGCAAACTTAGTTAACGAATAGCTATATTCCGTTGTTAAATAACTAACACGACCATTTAAATTACTTGTTGCCTTAACCCCGACATAATCTTTATGAACATAGGCATAGCTATCATCATAACTAATTTTATAGAAATCATTGAAACGACCAATAATACTTACTTCATCTTTTGCTGTTAATGTTCCTAAAATAACTGAGTTAGTTGTAGCTTCTTGTCGAATGTTTAAACTTGTAACACTATCGATAACCACACCTATACGTGGTGTAGTTTCAAAATCAATATTAGCATCTGGATGTTGATTTGGTTTATTAAACGTAATATAATCTTTTGATACATATCCCGTTGAATTATTATATTCGATTTCGTACCAGTTTCCAGATTCACCTACAATTGTGACAGCCTCTCCTTCAGTTAATTTTCCAATAGCTGACTGACTAGTATTCGGTTGTGGTCGAACATTTAGTGTTCCACCATCTAAGTTATAAACATAAGCTATTTGCTTTGTAATTTCTGGCGTTTCAGGTGTTATCGGCGTAAACGTAATATAATCTTTTGATACATATCCCGTTGAATTATTATATTCGATTTCATACCAATTTCCAGATTCACCTACGATTGTGACAGCCTCTCCTTCAGCTAACTTTCCAATAGCTGCTTGATTAGTATTCGGTTGTGGTCGAACATTTAGTGTCCCACCATCTAAGTTATAAACATAAGCTATTTGCTTTGTAATTTCTGGCGTTTCAGGTGTTATCGGCGTAAACGTAATATAATCTTTTGATACGTATGCTATTGAATTATTATATTCGATTTCATACCAGTTTCCAGATTCACCTACGATTGTGACAGCCTCTCCTTCAGATAATTTTCCAATAGCTGACTGACTAGTATTCGGTTGTGGTCGAACATTTAGTGTTCCACCATCTAAGTTATAAACATAAGCTATTTGCTTTGTAGTTTCTGGTGTTTCAGGTGTTTGGGAATCATCTTTTTGAACATAACTTCCATTTACATATCCATATCCATGTTCATACTTAATCTTTAACCATCCCTTTGAATCCTCACTTACAACCTCAATAATGGTTCCTTTAGTTAATGTTCCAAGAAGGATTCCACTTACATCGGGATAATTACGAACATTTAAATTCTCTGTTGTTTTTCCTGTCCAAAGAATATTTTCCGGAATTGTTGGTATACTAAGATTTATAACAGTTACTCGTTGAACATAACCATATCCATCGTGATGCTTAATTTTCAACCAATCTCCATCTTCTTCAATAACATAGACCACTGTTCCTTTAGTTAATGAATTTAATACTGTACTAGTTGTACTTTTTGTTGCATATAGCTTTGTATCTTTACCAATTTCTCCATCCCATAATATTGTTGAATTTGGTAAATTACCTTGAGTGACAACTTTTTTTAACATCCATGCATAAGTATCATTATACTTAATTCTAACCCAATCGCCTTGTACTTTAACGACTTCAACCTTTTGTCCAGCATGATAAGTTGTTAAAGTAGTTGCACTAGTATCAGCTGTTTTGTAAACAATACTTTCATTGGTATTAACAGTTCCAGTCCAAATAACAGTTTCTTCTAGTTCTTCGTATTTAGTCACCTTAAAATATGAACCGCTCACATATCCTGTTTTGCCATTATAACTTACTTTATACCAACCATTCGCATTTTTTTCTGAAAGAATCGTCACTGTCTTTCCTTTCGGAATCGTCGTTAAAATCTTTCCACTTGTACTTGGTTGATCTCTTAAGTTTAAATTTTCTGTTGGCTGTCCTTCAATCGGAACTGGTGTTGATGGTGTACTCTCTGTTGACTCGGAATTACTATCACCTTCTTTAATATAATTGCTGATAGCATATCCCGTTTTTCCATCATAACTGACTTTATACCAACCATTTTCATCTTTTTCTGAAAGAATTGTTACTGTCTTTCCTTTCGGAATTGTCATTAAAACCTTTCCACTTAAACTAGCTTGATTTCGCAAGTTTAAGTTTTCTGTTGTTGTTCCCGTTTTAGATACTGTTGGCTTTGATGGTGCACTCTCTGTTGCCTCGGAATTACTATCATCTTCTTTAATATAATTGCTGATAGCATATCCCGTTTTTCCATCATAACTGACTTTATACCAACCATTTTCATCTTTTTCTGAAAGAATTGTCACTGTCTTCCCTTTCGGAATCGTCGTTAAAATCTTTCCACTTAAACTAGCTTGATTTCGCAAGTTTAAGTTTTCTGTTGCCGTTCCTGTTTTAGTCGTTATGGTCGTTGAACCACTTGGGCTTGTGGTTAAATAAGATCCACTCACATATCCCGTTTTTCCACCGTAGCTTACTTTATACCAGCCATTTTCATCTTTTTCTGAAAGAATCGTCACTGTCTTTCCTTTCGGAATTGTCGTTAAAATCTTTCCACTTGTACCCGGTTGATCTCGTAAGTTTAAGTTTTCTGTTGCTGTTCCTGTTTTAGACACTGCTGGCGTTGAATTACTTGTCGTTAAATAAGATCTACTCACATATCCCGTTTTTCCATCGTAGCTTACTTTATACCAGCCATTTTCATCTTTTTCTGAAAGAATCGTCACTGTCTTTCCTTTCGGAATTGTCGTTAAAATCCTCCCGCTTGTGCTTGCTTTATCTCGCAAATTCAGATTTTCCATAGTTATTGCTATTTTTACACTTGAACGCTCTAAAAGGGCACTAGGTCGACTTTCTTCCGCAAAAACCGTCTTCATATAATCTTGATTGCAAAGAGCAGCCCCCATAAGCGATAGGGTAATTAAAACCTTTTTTGGCATAATTAATATCCTTTCTGCACTTAAACTTTCATTAAATAAAGATATGTTGATTATCTTTGCTTAAGGTAAAGTACATCTTGTAATACAAAATTAATACAATCTTTTCTATTTTAACATATTAATACATAATAACCCAATATAAGCTAACGTTTATGGGAGTTTTCATGAATATTTTTTCTTATCTACTTTTTTTACTATATAAGTCCAGATAAATTTTCTTCAGAGAAAATTTTTAACTGGACTATAGGCTGCCTTGATAGGTAAAACATATCAGTATTTTTTTATTTGCTACTTGAGATGTAGAATATTTATCTGTTTATATATAGATAGAAACAGAAATGTATTTCATAATTTTAAGCTCTGTTAGACAATTTTGTTGGTAACGAATCGCTTGATACCAACGATCATTAAGTCCAGTTTTTAAAGATTGTATCCACTTCAAGTAAATAAATAACCAATAACAACATTTTCGTCTAACAGACCCTAATTTTATAGCAGACTTAGTTGGCAATTCTCTTTAATAATAGGTTCTCTATGCTACATGGTTCAATCTATGATTGGGATCATAGGTTTCCCCAACTAGTACAAGACAGACTATAGTCTATGAGGTACCAAAACCTTTTACACTGGCATAGTAGATAATTTTGATTTATATAAAAAAGTGACCTAATTACTTAAAACTAGGTCACTTTTTCTATTAAAATGTTACCTCTTATTAATCATCAATAAAAGCAGCCAAAAATCCTGACTCGAGATTAACTTTTTCTATCACAATTTCTGTTTAAAATAATCAACTAATTTCTGATAAATATCACTTTCAAACACATACTGATTTAAACGACTATTTGTTATAGATAGAGTTGCTTGCTCCTCTATAAGATAAGCACTTTTTTCAAAATCACTCACATAATAAGTTAGTAAATTAATTAACTGAGTCTGTGAATCATAGGAAATATTTAAAACTGTTTCATCATCATGAATAGAATAGATGATACCTTGTTCTCCTTCATGTTCTTCAAATGACATGGATTCTTGCTTTAAATGGTCTGTTAAATTCGTCATTTCAATGGGTGTTTGAGTAACAAAAGTAGGAAGTTGCTCTTCAAAAACATTTTCAATAGGGCTACTAGGTAACCTAAATATTAAGGATAACTCAATACTATCCTCGATATGAGGCGTTTTTAACGAGACTTGAAAATTATCTGACATGATTTTCGGACTAAATCGATAACCAATTGACAGTGACTGCATTCCTAATTCAGATGGTATCACTAATTCATACTGTATAGTCAGAGTATTTAAGGGTTGATTAGACGTATCCTCTAAAAATGGGCCTGTCTCACTGAAACGAACGCTTTCCATCTCACTTTTTAAATTCTCAAATAACGGATTAGATGTTGTTGTCTCCTTTATTGATAATGCATCTTTTATAAATTGCTCGCGCTCATTAGTGTTATATGATTGAATTTCATCTACCATATTAAGAAAATGACTCAATATAGGAAATGGCTCTATCTGTTCCGTTTCTTCTTTCTTCGAATGACAGCCAACTAGAATAACTAAGATACATCCTATTACGAAAAGGCATAACTTCTTCATTTCCCTCACCTTAAATTAAATTTAATAAAAAAGAATTATAAATAGTATGTCTCTAGCGTTCTTTATTCATACACACTCTTAGACTTTCTTAGGACGTTTTAACTTTAAATCTTCCTTCATCCAATAATTTGTATCTTCCAGATCGAAGGTTGGATTAAACTCATCAACTCCTAACCATTCCATTACACTCTCGTATTCAGGATGACTTAAATCTTTAATAATCTCTAACAATTCTAAATAACCTGGAACACCACCACAATCCTCTGGCGGACAAGCCCCTTCACCGTCTAAACAAACAGGATAAACATTCGGATAATCTTCAAGTTCTTTTTCAAACGTAATCACATGCTCCCAATAATCCCCCATATCGTATACATAAGGAATCGATTGGCCTACTTCAATGTACTTATCTACTTTCGCATTTTTACTTAAACGGTACGTTTTACGCAGGCGCGGACGACCATCATATGTTGGCATCTCATTCATCCACGAATACTCCTCCACCTCTTCGCTTGTTTCAACCAATACCAACTCTTCCGCTAACTCAAACTGATACAAATGACAATTATACCAACCCATACTATATTGAATCACACGATGCAACGCATTAAACGATACTTCTGCTGGCATCACGACACGACGCCAAACATCCAAACCTTCCAACTGAATTTTTATTTGATAAGCCTTCACAACATCACCTCTAAATATAAGTACCTTCATTGTAGCAAAAAACACCGTGATTATACAAACTTCTACTCAAAATAATACGGTAAGGATTGATAACAAGTCACAACACAATCTAGCGAATCATCCACTTCATAAAAATCAGCATGAATCTCAATGGCTCCAAAAATCAACACTCCATACTTAGCCATATCATGCTCAAAGTCCAACCACATATCACGCGTCAACTTTTTACTTTCAACTCGCTCATAAAAATCGTCCACTTCAAAGAAATACATCCCACTCTCACTCTGTAAACAACAAGTTACAAACTCCTGTAACAATGAGCTACACTCGGATAACGGAATCTTTGGTGTATCCTTTAACTCTTCCTGAATTGCTTTTATCCATAAATAATCATCTTTAACAATCACAATTACCACTCCTTATCCACAGCTATTATAGCGATCAATTAGTGAATAAAAAATATAAATACTAAAACAAAGAACAAAGCTCTATTGTTCGTATATTACTACGAGGAATATACCGGGCCCTAAACTATCCTCGTTTTACAATAAATCCATCTGTTTTAAAAATTTATTTTATAAGCTATAATAAAGGAGATAAAAGTGAATAAACTAATTCAAAATCTCAATTTAGCTGATGACTTCTTATTTGCTAAAGTCATGAGTGATAAAGTAATCTGCAAGAAAGTTTTAGAGGAGATATTAAATATTAAAATCCAAGAAATAAAGATGCCAGAACAACAAAAAGTAATTGATCTTGTGCTCGATAGCAAATCTGTAAGACTAGATATTTATGTCAATGATGAACATAATACAATTTACAATGTTGAAATGCAAAAGAGTAGTCACAAAAACTTAGCTAAACGAAGTAGATACTATCAAGGTAATATTGATTTAGATATGATTCAAAAAGGAGAAGACTATGAAAAGCTTCGTAAAAGTTTCGTTATTTTCATTTGTACCTTCGATCCTTTTAACAAAGGAAGGCATATTTATACATTCCAAAATAGGTGCTATGAAGATTCCACGCTAACCCTTGGAGATGAAACAACAAAAGTCTTCTTAAATACAAAAGGGGAACTTAATGACGTTAATGAAGAAATGATTGAATTTCTAAACTATATTGAAAATTCAACAGATGATTATGCAAATCAGGCTAAGAGTCAACTTGTAAAAGAAATTAACCAAAAAGTAAGTTATTTAAAATCAGATAAATCTTTGGAGGTGGAATATATGACACTTTACGAACGTGATAAAGAAAAATTTAAAGAGGGGCATGAACAAGGACTACAAGAAGGATTAGAACAAGGCATTGAAAAAAATAAAATAGAGAATGCTAAAGCTCTTCTGGATATCCTAGATGATGAAACAATCGCTTCTAAAATTGAACTACCACTGGAAACCGTACAAAAGTTAAGAACTGAAATACTATCTCAATAACATAATCGAGTAGGAGATA
>NZ_JAMQUS010000004.1:0-3699 GCF_025594995.1 Turicibacter sp. GALT-G1 | reverse complement strand
TTTTCACTTGCAATATACAGTAAAGGATATTCCGTCTCTTCTGAATAAGTTTTAGCTTCAAGTAATAATTTCGTCATGTTTTTTGCCCACTGTTGGTTCTCAAACTCGATGATTCCTTTGAATTCTCTTAAATGATGAACGTTACATAAAGCATGAGTGCAATCATCATATTTAAAATACGGTGTCCAATGATCATGGATGACGGTTCCTTTGAAAGTTTAAGGAGGATAAATCGAAGACTTGACGCTTCATCGTTTTTTCAGGCTTAACATCTTCCAAACGGCATCCACACCCTTGGCAAGTTTGTTGATGATGTGTCACAACATGATTCGGATTTTCTACCATTTTTAAGGTTGAACCTTTATGCCCGACTTGACCACCCGTTTTTTTGTTTGAAGGTTGACGTAAACTTTTTGTCTTTTTGAAACCATCGGTTGAGGGAGGTCATTACCCTACTAGTGGTAGAAACATTTATCGACGATAAATGGCAGGGAACCCACTACTGTTTTTACTTGTTTTATTTGATTGTTTTTCAAGTTTTTTAAGGCGAGCATCTAAATCTGAAACAGTCTGAGATAACTCAGAGATTTGAGTGGAAAGTCCTTGAACTAAACTAATAACGGATTGAATCCCCTCCTGATAAACTTTGATGATTTCAGATTCTGACATGAGATGACACCTTCTTCTAAAGTTGGAATAGTAAGGATATTATAACTCAAATTTTACAAGTAGGTAAGTAGGTCAATAGAACTACATATCATTAACAAAACCACCAAGAAACGGATGTTGTTTACTTGGTGGCTGAATAGTTACAATAAAAGAACCTATAAGCTCACACTTTTTCAAGTATCTATCTTATAGGTTCTTTTTTAAGGAGCTGTTGCTTCTTTTTATTATTTTTCAGTATTTAATTTCTCACCTATTATTACTTATATCATCTTTTTTCTTTAATATTTACCATTTACTAAAAATTCATTGATTCGTTCACTTACTCGAAGTCGTTCTTCATATACCCAGTCTAAATCAAAGGGAATGTCGAAATTTTTACAGAAAGAGTAATACAGATTTACTTTCTGATAATACGTTTCAAGTGTTCGTAAACTTTCTTCTTTTTGATAAGGTTTTGGAAGTTCATCCTGATCTTGAATAAAATAATTCTCAATATAGGCAAGTAAGGTTGCGATAATCTCCTCATTATGAACATCGATTGGTAGTTTCATAATACTCCATTGATCGTGTTCACTTAACTGGTATTTTCTAATTTTATCTAAAATTAAAATATAGTCTCTGATATCCATTTTACGATACCATTCGAGTTCTATAGTGGTTGTACTCCAAAGAGCTAGTTTCTCTTTTAATGGTAATCCTTCAATTTCTAAAATAGCTTCACTTGGCCCCATAACCACCTCTTCAATAAGAGGATCTTCCATCTCGATTTTCTCTTTTAAAAATGAGTAGCCTTTTCCATAAGCACACACGTAACCTACCTCATAAAGTCCTTTTCGTCCAGCACGTCCTGCAATCTGTTTTACTTCTTGAGAAGTCAACCAACGCTCCTCTTCTCCATCAAATTTCTGAAGGTTCATAAAAATAATACGTCGAATAGGTAAGTTCACCCCCATTCCAATAGCATCAGTTGACACTAAGATTATATTTTCATGATCAATAAACTCATGATACTGCATTTTACGAACTTCCGGTGGTAAATCACCATAAATGACACTCGCTTTAATTCCACTTTCACGATAGAACTTTGCTAACTCTAATACTTTTCGTTTAGAAAATAGAATAAAGGCATCTCCAACTTGCGCATCACTTAACTTAAAGGGCTCTTTAACAATCTCAAGTGGAACTTGACGTATGTACTCAATAATTTCATAGTCATCCCCGCAATCCTTTAAAATTTCCACTAGTACCTCTTTTGAATTGAGTGCACCACACAAATGAATTTCAGGACATCTTAAACCAAGTAAAGCCCGTGTCCATGCTGCCCCGCGTTGAGAATCACCAATCATTTGGATTTCATCTATCACAGCAACTTCATACGTCTCATTAAGGTTTAGTTTTTCGATGGTCGAACTTTGATGATTCGCACCTTCAATGAGTACTTCTTCTTCACCTGTTAATAAATCACATGAAATACCTTCTTCATTCAAACGCTCAAAAATCTCTAACGCTAAAATTCTTAAGGGCGCTAAATAAATTCCATTTGTACTTTGTTTTAATCGTTGAATGGCTTGATATGTTTTTCCAGTATTTGTTTGGCCTAAATGGAGGTAGACTTTTCGTTTTAACGCCCTTGCTTCTGGATATTCATCCTTAGGGTTATGTGGGAAATGTGTTTGAAAAGCCTCTGCCATCAGCGATGGAATATGACTACTCACAAGAGCAGTTAAAATACCCGATGATAAATATTCGGCTTCATATTCTTGAATGATTTCCTCAAAATCAAATTGCGTTTGGTTCTTTTCATTATAATCTGCAAGTAGTCGTTGTGAAATCTCATCAAGAAGCTCACGATAATCCATCACCAAGTTATCAAACCCTTTAATGGAGCGACCATCCATCTGAGAAAGTTGCTTTAGCTTTTTTCGGACCGCTGATTCATGTGTCCAAAGGTTTCCGATTTTTGTATGCTTAACGACTTGACGTGTCCCGATTAATTGCTCTTTTAATTGTTTAAACTCTCGATTATCTTTGCGATTTTTTTTCACTTTTATCACCTATTTATAGGATGAACCATTTTATAAAAATCATCGCTCAAAAAGAGTCGTTTTTCAACATAAAAAATCAAACGATGCATCGACGTTTCGATACCATCATAAAATCTAATTTTCTTTCCTAATAACGCCAAACAATGTTTAGAGTATATTCATTAAAGACTGAAAAAACTTGTGGTCTTTAACGTTTATAAAATTTCAACCCTATACTTAAACATAGCATTATTTTAAAAATAATAGATAACATGAGATCATTTATATGGAAAAAAATGAGAGTTATTTAGATTGCTCTCATCTTTTTACATTGATATCCACTAGTACGAGTTCTATTTTCATCCATAGAATGAAACGCTATTCATAGGAAGTCACCCATTTTGTACTAGAAGTTAATCTTTCTAATCGCAAGGCTAGTGTACTAGCAATGATACACTTCAGCGTATCGCCAATCACAAAAGGAAGAACCGCAGCATTTAATGTCGCAATCAATCCCATATGGGTAACCACACTCATCCAAACAGCACCTATGAAATAAATAATTGGCATCCCAATAAAGACTGTCACTTGTAAATAACGTTTAAAGTTAACGGCTACTTTTTGCCTCATAAGACTTATGACAGGAGCAGCTATTAAAAAGGCTAAGAGGAAGCCTCCACTTGGACTTACAATATAAGCTAATCCTGAACCGCCTCCTGCGAAAACTGGAAATCCAAGCAACCCCATCAAAAGATATAACATTACAGTTATAAATACTTGTTGTGGCGTGAGTAGTAACGAACTTACATTAATCATAATTGTTTGTGCGGTAACCATCGTTGGTGTAAATGGTAATGGAAATGATAAATACGACGATACACTCAGTAAGGCTATACAAATTGCCATTTTCGTTAAATCCTTTGTTTTCATGACTATCCCTCACTTTTTGATTCGTAAATCACCTAATAATCAGCGTTTTGTTTCACTTATAAACAAAATAGTTAAA
>NZ_JAMQUS010000039.1:428-20780 GCF_025594995.1 Turicibacter sp. GALT-G1 | reverse complement strand
TATCTCCTACTCGATTTTTTTTAATGCTTAATTTTTTATTTCTGTTTCACACTAACTATATAAGAAGGAGTAGGTACTATAACATGTATGATCCGTATTTGGTTAAAGGGTGTCGCTGTTTAAGTTTTATAAATTGAAATTGCTATCTTTTGTGGAAGAATTGTATAAAATAATTAGTTAACTAATAGTTAGTTGACTAATTATTATGAGTGTCGTAAGATAGTTTTAGTTTAATGTGAGGTGAGTTGTGTTGAATAGTCAAGAAATCAATGAGGTAGCTATTATGTTTGGTCATTTGATAAGAAGTCAAATGTCAATCGCTCAACGAAGATTAGAGGAAGAGGGATTGTGCCGAGCACAACCTGGGATTGTTCATGCTTTATCTCAATGTGAAGGATCAACACAAGTTGAACTAGCTCAAAAACTAGGTGTGACAGCAGCGACAATTAGTGCTATGTTAAAACGTATGGAGCGTGATGAAGTGATTGAACGTCGACGTAGTGAAGCTGATCAACGAGTGACGCATGTTTATTTAACTGAAAAGGGTAAAAGTCAGGCTAAAATTGTGAATCAAATTTTTAAAGAACTAAATCTTAGATCTTTCGGAAATTTTTCAAAAGAAGAATTAGAGCAGACAAGAGCTATTTTCAGTAAATTAATAGCGAATTTTAGTGATTAAGGGAGGAATAGATAGACATGTTAAAGTTATTTAAAGGATTAAAACCTTATTGGACGTTAGTCATCGGTGTTTTAGTCCTAGTGTTTATTTCGACTATGACGGACCTAGAGTTACCAGATTTAATGTCAGATATTGTTGATACTGGAATTGTTCAAGGAGATGTTTCCTATATTCTTGGACGCGGTGGTGTCATGTTATTAGTGGCTTTATTAGGGACAGTGTGTACCATTTTAACGAGTTATCTTTCATCAAAAATCGGGATGGGATTTAGTCGTGATTTAAGAAAGAAAGTTTTTGAAAAAGTTGAATCATTTTCATTAACTGAAATTAATGAGGTGGGTACAGCGTCTTTAATTACGCGTACAACAAATGATATTAACCAAGTTCAAATGGTTGTTATTATGATGATGCGTATGATGTTAAGTGCACCATTAATGATTGTTGGTGCATTGATTATGGCACTTGGTAAAGACGTGGAATTATCAAAAGTTATTTTAGTGGTGATTCCAATTATCATCGTAACAATTGCTATTATCGCCAAGTTTACCCTACCAATGTTCCAAAAGATGCAAAATAAAATTGATAAATTAAATTTAGTTGTCCGTGAAAATTTAACAGGAATCCGTGTAATTCGTGTGTTTAATAAGGTAGAGGCAGAACAGGAACGTTTCAATCAGGCTAGTTTAGAAGTATCTCGAATTGCTACAATGGCTAACCGTTTAATGGGAGCTTTAATGCCATTAATGATGTTAATTTTAAATTTATCAATTATTGCTGTTATCTGGTTTGGTGGAATTCGAATTAATGATGGAGACTTAATGGTTGGGGATTTAATGGCCTTTATTCAATATTTAACGCAAGTGATGTTCTCATTATTAATGTTAACGATGATGTTCGTTTTAATTCCACGTGCTCAAGCATCGGCTGTTCGTATTAATGAAGTTTTAGAGATGAAATCTCCGATTCAAGAGCCTAAAGAAGCTATTCAACCTCAGTTAAAAGGTTATGTTGAATTTAAAAATGTCTCATTTGGTTATGAGGGTGCAGAAGAATATGCAATTTCAAATATTTCGTTTGTTGCTAAGCCGGGTGAAGTGACAGCGATTATTGGTGGAACTGGATCAGGTAAATCGTCAATTTTAAATATGATTCCACGCTTTTATGATGCGGCTAAAGGTGAAGTATTAGTTGATGGTGTTAATGTTCGTCACATAAATCAACAAGAGTTGCGTTCAAAAATTGGGTATGTTCCTCAAAAAGCTGTGTTATTTACAGGAACTATTCGAGATAATATCTTATATGGTAAAGAAGATGCGACGGACGAAGAAGTTCGTCATGCTTTAGATATTGCACAGGCAACAGATTTTGTTTCTAAAATGAAAGAGGGAATTGAGTCACCAATTTCACAAGGAGGAACAAATGTATCAGGTGGACAAAAACAGCGTTTATCAATTGCTCGTGCGATTGTTCGTAAGCCGGAAATTTATTTATTCGATGATAGTTTTTCAGCTTTAGATTTTAAAACTGACGCTCAATTACGTGCAGCGTTAAAGAAGGAAACAAAGGATTCAACGGTTATTATTGTGGCTCAGCGTGTAAGTACAGTTATGGACGCAACACGTATTTTAGTAATGGATGAAGGACATGTAGTTGGTATGGGAACACATGAGGAGTTATTACAAACAAATGAGATTTATCAACAAATCGTCGAATCTCAACTTAAAAAAGGAGAGGAGGAATAATTATGGCTGGACCTATGGGACATGGCCCACATGCGGGTAATCAAAAAGCAAAAGATTTTAAAGGGACGTTAGTTCGCTTAAGTAAATATTTAAAACCATATCGTGTTGGTTTAGTAGTAGTTGCTATTGCAGCTATTACGAGTGTTATTTTCTCAATTATTTCTCCAAAAATTATGGCTAAGATTACAGATGAGTTAATACGTCCAATTTTAGAGCTTGTAGGAGGAAATCCAACTCCATCGCCAATTGATTTTTCATATATTTGGAATATTGTTGTAATTTTAATTGCTTTATATGTTTTAAGTGCAGCTTTTAGTTATTTACAACAATTTATTATGGCAGGAGTTTCTCAGAAGGTTGTCTATGATTTACGTCGTGATATTGATGAAAAATTGGCAAGATTACCATTAAAATTTTTCGATTCACATACACATGGAGAATTATTAAGCCGATTTACAAATGATGTTGATAATATTAGTGCAACTTTGCAACAGTCGATTACTCAAGTTATTACATCAGTCACTACGGTGGTTGGGGTTTTAATTATGATGTTAACGATTAGCCCGATTTTAACATTAATTTCAATCATCGTCATTCCGTTATCTGGGATTTTAATGATGATGGTCGTTAAACGTTCACAAAAATATTTCATTGGTCAACAAAAGAAATTAGGTGAATTAAACGGTCATATTGAAGAAATGTATACGGGACATAATGTGGTTAAAGCATTTGGTCATGAGAAAAAAGCGATTAATGAATTTGATGAAGTTAATGAAGGGCTTTATGATGTAGGGTGGCGAGCTCAGTTTTTATCTGGATTAGTAATGCCAATTATTAATTTTATTGGAAATTTAGGCTATGTTCTTGTTGCTGTTGTAGGTGGGGTTTTAGTAACGAAAGGACGTATTACTGTCGGAGATATTCAAGCGTTTATTCAATATAACCGTCAATTTACTCAACCCATTGCACAGGTAGCTCAAATTTCAAATATTATTCAGTCAACAGTTGCATCAGCAGAGCGTGTATTTGAATTATTAGATGAAGAAGAAGTGATTCCAGAACCAGTAAATCCGGTTAAAGCAAAAGCTGATTGTGGAGCTGTTGAGTTTGAACATGTTAAGTTTGGTTATCGCGAAGATCGTATTTTAATTAATGATATGAATATTAAAGCTGAACCAGGACAAATGGTCGCTATTGTTGGGCCAACTGGTGCAGGTAAGACGACATTAGTTAATTTATTACTTCGTTTCTATGAATTGAATGGTGGACGTATCTTAGTGGATGATGTTGATATTACAGAGATGAATCGTGCTGATTTACGTAAAAAATTCGGTATGGTTTTACAAGATACATGGTTATTTAATGGAACAATTCGCGATAATATTGCTTATGGTAAAAAGAATGCGACAGAAGAAGAAATTATTGCGGCAGCTAAAGCAGCTCATGCTGATCACTTTATTCGTGTTTTACCAGAAGGATATGATACGATTTTAAATGAAGAAGTCTCAAATATTTCTCAAGGTCAAAAACAGTTATTAACGATTGCTCGTGCACTACTAGCTGATCCTGAAATTATGATTTTAGATGAGGCAACAAGTAGTGTTGATACACGTACAGAGTTACAAATTCAAAATGCGATGAAGACCTTAATGAAAGGTCGTACAAGCTTCGTTATTGCTCACCGTTTATCAACGATTCGTGAAGCTGATGTTATCTTAGTAATGAAAGATGGAGATGTTATTGAAACAGGAAATCATGAGACATTAATGGCTCAAAATGGATTCTATGCTGATTTATATAATAGCCAATTTAATCAAGAAGAAGAAGCTTAAAGAAAGAGAAGCCTATGAATTAAATTTCGTAGGCTTTTTTAATATTTTTACACTTCTTTTGTCGGAAAAAAGGGAAAAATATTTGCTCTTTTTTGAATCGAGATAAGCTATAATAGGTAGTAATTAGATGCAAATCTGATTGTGTTTATAAGGAGGGGAAACCTTTGATTTTCGATACGCACACGGATATTTTATATAATATTGTTGAGAAGCGTTTAAGAGGACAACGTGGTATTGTTGAGTCATATCATATTCCTGAATTATTAGAAGGGAATGTGACTGGGGGAATTTGGACGTACTATACTGATGTTAATCAGCTATTACATAATAATTTTGATCAAGCAATTCATTATATTATAGAGGAACTAGAAGAGTCACCCGATGTTCAAGTGGTAACCGCCAAAGGGGATTGGGCTGATCATAAAGTCAATGTGATTTTAGGACTTGAAAGTTTGGCATCGCTTCGAGATATCGATCATTTAGTTGAAATTTATGAAAAAGGATTTAGACATGCGATGTTAACTTGGAATGAAAAGAATCAATTTGCAACTGGGATTGGTTGTAAGGATGGGACAGGTTTATCACTATTAGGATGTGAGTTAATTCAAAAGATGAATGAGCTTGGAATGGTGATTGATGTTTCTCATGCTAGTATTCAAACGTTTGAGGATATTTTATCGGTAACAAAAGAACCTGTCATTGCCTCTCATTCGAATTGTTACTCAATTACTCCTCATCCAAGAAATTTAACGGATGAGCAAATTAAAGAAATTGCTTTGGTAGATGGTGTTATTGGCGTGACGGCAGTACCGCATTTTACGAATCAATTAAAGCCGGATGTGGAATCCCTTGTTGATCATATTGATTATCTGCGAGAGTTAGTTGGTACACGACATATTGCACTTGGATTTGATTTTATGAATTACTTAGGAGATGGTCATTTAGAATCGAACTTAATCGATTGTCAAAGTGCATCCTCAGCAAATAATGTGATTGATGAACTCGTTAATCGAGGATATAGTAGTATGGATATTGATGGGATTACCCATGTAAATGCCAAGCGTGTCATTAATCATATTTTAAAAGATTAAAAATAAAACCACTCGTACGTTAATCGTCGAGTGGTTTTTTAATACAGTTGATTATTTCGATTTTTTGATATGTTTGACTACTTTAGCGATTGGAATAATTAGACATGCAGTAATTATTCCTGTCATAACGTATTTACTAATACTTAAAAATGAATTGTCTTCTAATTTAATTTGATAAAGGTCCATTTCATCCTCTTCACCAATTAATTTGAAACCAAGTTTATCAAGTAAGCTTTGGGAAGGGATGTTTTTGTAGTGGCATTTAGCAATAATTGATTTGACTTCATCTTGAGTCAGAGTCCACTCTAGAAGCGCTTCGATGGCCTCTGTCGCGTAGCCTTTTTGACGTTTAGATTCGATGATTTCATATCCAATTTCAATTTGACCACGTGTATCAGGATTTCCTTTATATCCACCATCACCAATGACTTGGTTAGTTAATTTTTCAATGAAAATCCATGAAGTGAAGCCGATTTTTGGTGGGATGAAGGCGTAAAGTTCTTCGTACATCCACGTTAAAAGTGTACGGTTATCTTCTGTTAGCCATTCTTTTGTTGAGTAGTCCGTCACTTCATCATTTAAAATTTGTTGAATGAGTGATTTAGTCAGGGGATAAAGAATTAAGTTTTCGGTTTCTAGTTTCATCAGGGCTATGTCTCCTTCGTCGTTGAGTTAATGTTATGATAACATGAAAAAAGGGACCTCGTCCCTTTTTCTATTAGATTTAGTTTTCTTTTTAGTGATGAAAAGATAGTTGTTTCTGTTATGACTACCAATTGTGCTTTTTGCTATTTTTGGAATAATGATGGATTCAATAAGTAAACCTAGTGATAAATATTGGGGTTTGATTGAGGTTTCTTTTTTTCACTGCATCATTATGCTCTTTTGGGGATAAGATATTGTTTCTAGAGTTAGAAAGTGGATTAGTTTCGTCACAATCGGATTAATCGATTCTTTTGTTTTTCTTTTCAGAGGTTCAAAGGAATAGAAGTTCTTTTGTTGAATGTCTATCTTTCATAAATAGTATCTAATAATCGAATGAATTGATCAAATGTTTGGGATTCACCATTGATAGAGTAGGAAGTAATATCAAATTGTTCAGTTTCTAAATTAACTTTAAATTGAATCGTAAACAGTGCTTCATCCTCTCCAAAATACGCTTCACCGTTAAATTTGACTGTATTTTCTTCAATTAGCTCCCAAGTTGGATGATAGAAAAACTCATCCAGGGCTTCTCCGATGCTTTGTTCTTCATAAGATTCAATGACTTGATTTTTAATGAAAGTAATTTCTGGTGAAGAGAAGACAAAATAAATAAAGATGTAGATAATACATAGAAGAACAATCCCTATCGTGATGAAAGAAAAACTTCGAAAGAATCTTTTATAGGCGATGCTTTTTTTAGAGGTAGCATCGTCCTTTTGTTTAGGCGCTGATTGTGGACAGTTTGGATTAGAATCGCTTTGATTATGATGATAGTTTGGACACGCCAAGATGACTTCCTCCCTTCTCATAAAGCTCTAGTCTTGAAAGTTTATGATGGGAAAGTTAGGAGTATGAAAAAAAGAGCCGAATGGTCCGCTCTTTTTTAGTAACGATTGAATTTGAAGATTTCTAGTTCTTTTGGATTTTTCCCAGCTACGTCTTGAGAAATTAATTTAGCTCCGATTAAAGAGTAAAGCATCCCATTTGATCCGTATCCAAGGTTGAAGTAAGCGCCTGGATAATCTGGGTGTTTCCCGATGAATGGAAGTCCATCTTTTGTATCTACGAATAATCCGTGGAACCAGCAATCTGTTTTAATATTTTCGATTTGCGGGAACATACGGCGCACGCGACGTAGTAATTGATGATATTGTTGTAAGGCTAATGGGTGGCGATCTCCCATGTTTGCTACTTCACCATCTAAGTCATCTATTTCTAAATCTTCTCCACCGATAATAATCGAGTTACTTAAGGTTGGACGAATATAAGTGTATGGGTCTTGATCATCACGAATGATACACGCTTCTTTCCATCCGTGGAAGTTTTCCACAGGTTTCGTTAAAACAGCAAAACTGCGGCTAAGTGTATAGAATGGCTTTTCATGTTTGAACCATTCTAATGCATCATATCCTGTACAGATAATCACTTTATCAGCTGTAATGGTGAATTCCTGCTCTGTTATTAAGACACTTTGACGTGAGGATAAGTTATAGTCAACGATATTTGTATTTTCAAACACTTGCAGTCCTTTTTTTACATTGTAATCAATTAAATCACGTGTAAATTGAACAGGGTTAATGATGGCTGCTCCGTAATGTGAATAGACACCTACTTCGAAGTTGAAGCTAAATTCATTTTGGTGTGTTTCTGATGTAAACAGTTCGCAATGAATTCCGATCGCCTGACGTGATTTACATTCATCCGCCATATAGTCTACTTTACGAGGATCTTGTGTATAAAGGAAGCATGGTTTGAAGGTAAAGTCACAGTTACTGTTGATTTCTTTGACGATTTGGCTCATTTCCATGACTGCTTGATAACCAAATAGAAACGCATGTTGTGCATTCTGTTCACCAACCATCGACATTAATCGATTTAACCCTAAATCGATTTCATATTGTAAAATGGCAGTTGAAGCTGCAGTTGATTGGTGTGCAATTTGATTTTTTTCAACTAAGACACAGTTTAGGCCTTGTTTCATAAAATAATGAGCTGTTAGCGCTCCTGTTGTTCCACCACCGACGATAACAATGTCAGTTTTAATGTCTTGTGATAGAGGAGGATACGTTGTTCCTTCTTCGATGTTTTTAGTCCATAATGGACTGTCTCCTGTCATTCTCATGTGATATCACCTCTATAAAAAAGCTAAACATAGTTTGTGTTAAATGTTTTTGTATAACCTTTTTATTATAACTTTTTTAATCTTTTTTATCAAAAGGAAAAATGGACGGATTTATTTCTTTTATATAAAAAAATTTGATTTTTTTATGAAATGATTTGACCTTTTTTTTATTGTTGCCTGTTTTGATGATATAATATTAATTTGAATAGAGTGAAAGCTAGGGAGGCTTAGATGTTATGAAATCGGGTTGGATGAAAGGGACGATGATTTTAACAATCACGGCTTTTTTTGTTAAGCTATTAAGTTTGCTGTATAAAGTGCCGTATCAAAATATTTCAGGTGATGAAGGATTATACGTTTTTCAACAAGTTTATCCTTTAATCGGGATTTATACGACATTAAATGGAGTGGTATTACCAACGATTATTGCGGAATTATTATTAACGTATCAATATAGTGAGGATATTAAGCGGTATATTAAAAATTCATTATGGATTTTTGGTCTTGTGTCATTTATAGGATTATTTCTAGGTAGCCATTTGATTGCTTATACGATGGGCGATATGCAATTGAGTTGGCCGATTCGGATGGTTGGTTTAGCGTTCTTACTAATTCCTACTATTTCTTATTGGCGAGGAGTTGCTCAAACGAGGGCAGAAACGATTCATGTTGTGGGCTATTCTTCAACCATTGAGCAGCTGATCCGAGTGATGGCGATTATTGTTGCTTTAGTGATGGTTCAAGGACAAAATGTTTATAAGTTAGCTTATTTTGCGTATTTAGGTGGGCTCTTTGGTCCATTACTTGCAATTGCTTATTTAATGATTAAAAAGTTGGACGATAGTCCAAGGATTTATTTAAAGATGACCCATCGCCCGCATTTCTTTAAGAAAAGTGTTTATTTATTCTTAAGTGCAGGAATCTTAATTATTTTCCAATTAATCGATAGTTTCTTTGTGTTTAATTCACTTGTTAATAGTGGGGTGCCTGCATTAGAAGCCATGTCACTTAAAGGGAGTTTTGATCGAGGATTACCAATTATTCAGACAGCGACTGTCTTTACGAGTGCGATTGTCTCATCAACTGTTCCACAAATGGCAGGAGTAAGAGATTCGAAGGAACGTAAAAAGGTGTTTAATGCTTCATTATTTATGGTCATTGCATTATCAATCCCAGCTTGCGTGGGGTTGTTTAGTGTCGTAGATGAGCTAAATATTGCGTTATTTAAAGATTCAAATGGGATTGGAGCATTGAAGTTATTAACATTACAGGTTTTATTTTATCCATTTATTTTCTTATGCACAGCCATTATGCAGCAGGAAGAACAATATTCGAAATTATTAGCAGCTGTTTTGGGAGGTGTACTAGTTAAAGTCGTATTGACAGGACCATTAACTCAAAGTTTAGGTATTTGTGGAACAGCTATTGCATCAGTTGCTTCACTGGCAATGATGGCACTGATAAATTTATGCCAGTTTAGAAAGATGATGTATAAGAAGTCATTCTTTAATTTATTAAAAGTAAGCTTTTCAACAGCTGGGCTTTGGCTAGTATTAGCATATTTAGAACCACAGATTCCGAATATTTTATCTGGATTAGATGATGTACGTGTATATAATGTTATTTCATTGGCAATTCAAGTTGGAGCTGGTGTGTTAGTCTATAGTCTGATTATGGGAATTTTCTTAATGACCTCACAGGTCGCTTCTAAAGGGGCCAAACGTCGAAAGAAACCTGCTAAGAAGCAAACAGCTACCAAAAGAAAGCCAGCAGAATTGTAATTGAATAAAGGGTCAATTTCTGACCAAGATAAGTAATAAGATTGAAGATAGGAAGGGGCATCATGAGATGATTTACATTGTAGGACTTGGAGCTGGGGATGAGTCTCAGTTAACGTTAGGCGTGGTAGCTAAATTAAAATCTGGCTTACCATTATTTTTAAGAACAGCAGAACATCCAATGATTAATTTCTTAGAGGAAAATGAAATTGAGTATCGTGCCTTTGACGATGTTTATATGAAGCATGAAACATTTGAGGCTGTTTATGAAGAAATTATTGAAACCATTAAAGAAGAAGCCAAAAAAGGAGATTTAATTTATGCGACACCAGGTCATCCTTGTGTGGCTGAATATGCAGTGAAACGTTTAGTGGCTGAAACAGAGGCAGTAATTATTGGAGGACAAAGTTTCTTAGATCCGATGTTTGCTGCACTTGCCATTGATCCAATTGAAGGGCTACAAGTGATGGATGCATTAGACTTTGATTATGAAGCGATTGCTCCTAAACAACATTTAATTGTTCCTCAAGTATTTGACCAATTAACAGCATCAAATTTAAAGTTAGACTTAATGGAAGTTTATGATGATGAGTATGAGGTTTGTATCGTTAAAGCAGCGGGAAGTAACATCGCCGAATTAAAATGGGTTAAACTTTACGAATTAGACCATAACTTCAAATTAGATAATTTAACAACTATTTATGTGCCACCTATGAAATAGGGTTGGACCCCCATCCTTTACAAAATGAAGGTATCTACAACTGATGGGGCAGTACAAAGTTTGAACTTTAATTTAAATTAAATGATAAAAACTTGTGCATTTCCTAAACTAGTCGGGCTATAAAAGGTTTGAGTTAAAATAGGTATTAAATAATGGGGTTATCGTTTTTTTACTAGAGTTGTAGCGTGAAAATTAAATTGTGGATAACTGCATTCAACGTTTGAAAGGAGATTTATATGCGTTTAGATAAATATTTAAAAGTGTCTCGTTTAGTGAAACGTCGTACGTTAGCCAAAGAAGTGGCTGATAAAGGACGTATTGAGATTAATGGGAAAGTCGCAAAATCAAGCTCAACGGTTAAAGTTGGTGATGAGCTGACTTTATACTATGGAAATAAAATTTTAAAAGTCCGTATCACAGATATTAAAGATTCAACGAAAAAACAAGATGCGGCTTATATGTATGAAATTATTTCAGAAGAGCGAATCGAGCGTCCATCTTTAGATGAAGTAACAGGAATCGAAATTTTTGAATAATCAAAATGAGGTCATACTCCATGATTAATTAAAAAAGGTCATTGGAGGATGACCTTTTTTATGCTTTTATTAATAAAAACAGTTATCTTAAGTTGGTGTAAAGAGTTAAGGTAACTATTCAGGATTAGAATTTTCTTGAATGATTGGGGGATAATCGTATCTTCGAAGTATTTTATTTAGATGAAGCAAAAGCTGTTATTGCTGACGTTTTAGCAAATGCTCCTAAAACATATTCTTTCTAACAAAATAAGGCTGTATCACGAAAAGATACAGCCTTATTTTTAATGAATTGATGATCGATCGATAGTTTTTTATTGAAGTAATAGGTAAGCAAAGAATTCTAAACCTAAGATGATATTGAAACTGTAAATTAAAAGTAATGGACGTGGTCCCCAGTCACGCCCCATTGTCGGATAGTGTTCTTTAATTTGATAGTAGTCTTTATACCAACGGACATATCCGTAGTAATAGAAAATTAAAAAACCTGTGACAAGCATAAGGAGGGTAATACTCCCCATAGCGTAAAGAGATAGCCAGGCGGCAATCATGATTAAAGCTTCAGGGATAATGATTTTAATTGAATTTCTAAATCCAATGACATGAGGTAAAGTCGTGCGAGTTCCTTTATCTTTTTCATAATCTGAAGTATTGTTCGTTGACATTAAGAAGATGGTCATAATCATTGGAATAATGGAATAGATAATAATCGGGGCGTTAAGAACATCTGTTTGTAAGTAAGCTGAAACGATGGTGCTAATAGCTCCAACAAAGAGTCCTGAAACAAGCTCACCAACTGGATAAACAATATAAGGTTTTGGCCCAAGTGAGTAGCAAACAGCGGCAATGACACTTAAAATTCCAATCGCTAGAATATTAAAATTATTTGTGATTAAAACAAGGGTAATTCCAGACAATCCACTGATTCCTAAGAAAAATAGTAAGACAATGATACTATCTTTGAACGTTGCATCACCGCGTACGAGTCCTTCACTTCCAGCATGATGAGTGAAAGTATTCTCATTTTCTTCATTTTTTAGATAAGCACGAATTTCATTTGAAACATTTGCCACGATATTTAGACAAAATCCAGTGACAAACATTAAGAGAAGTGGAATTAGTTTCAAGTGTCCAGCTAAGTACGCCCCAAATAATCCGCCACTTAAAACAGGGAGACCAGTTGCAAATCCTGTACGAATTTCCATGACAGTATAGGCGCGCTCGAAAAAGCTTTTATTTTTCATTATATATTTCCTTTCTGTTTTATAATTTCGGATAGTAGTCCACTATAAAGGGATTTTTGTAAAATAAACAATTAGAATAAGGTTTCAGCTAATAGCTGTACTGATGACGTTTTATTCTATATGTAACACTCCATAAGATTTCTCATGAGATATCAACATGAGAAAGGAAGGAGCCATTATCAATTGAAATCACTGATAACTAATCACCTATTTCAATGATATAAAAAATACTTTCCTATTATAACAAATCTATTTATCTAGAGATATAGAGGTTGTGATGTTTTTAACATAAAGCGACAAAATGATAGATAGAGATAAAAACTTTACATAAATAACGGTAATTTTATCGAGATGCTACATGGGGTATTTTTGAATTTTTGATAAGGTTCGATATTTTTATTAAATTACTTACATGATTGGATAAGTTTAGCATCATGTGTGCGAAAAGTGACTAATGATTCCTAAAGAAAAATAAGTATTCCTTAGGTATAATCTTAGACAGAATGCATAGGGAGGAATTTTAGATGAAAAGATTTTTAGCGATTTTTATTTTTATATTAGGATTAGTCGGATGTGCGAATGAAGATCAGCAGAGTGAAACACCATTAACTACAACACCTGAAGTCGTTGAACAAAATCAAACAAATGATTCAGGTGAGGAAATAAAATTAACACCTCAATTTGATCCTATATCATTTGATATGTTAGTGCCGAGTGGCTCAACAGCGATGGCACTCGCTCATTTAGTGGCGACAACACCTCAGCTAGGCGATCATGTTACTTATACCGTGCAACCATATGTTCAAGGAAGTGATCCGCTAGTAGCAGCTTTCACGTCTGAGACATCACAGGTTATTGTCGCACCAACAAATTTAGGGGCGACACTTTATCAAAAAGAGCTGCCTTATCAATTAGTCGCGACTTTAGTTTGGGGGAATTTATATTTAATTAGTAATGAGGAGTTAACATTTGATGATTTAGCGGGAAGAAAAATTACAGCCTTTGGTCAAGGAAGTACGCCCGATATTGTGTTACAGACGATTTTAGACGAAAAAGGAATACTTGATTCTGTCGAGGTTGAATATTTAGCAAGTGTTTCTGATGTTCAATCTATGTTTGCAGCGGGAGAAATTGATGTAGCTGTGATTGCTGAGCCCTCATTATCTGTTTTAAAAACAAAAATAGAAAATGTGAACGTTGTTGTTGATTTTCAAGAGCAATGGGGAGAGCTATATGGCGTGACTTCTTATCCACAAGCGAGTCTATTCGTGCATAAAGATTTAATTGAAAATCATCCAGAGGTCATTGAACCTTTATTAGCACAGGTAGAAACAAGCGTTAAGTTTGCGAATCAGTCACCAGCTGAGATGGCAAAAGAAGCAATTAAGACAGGACTTGAGATGCCAGAACCCATCATTACAGCATCAGCCCCAAATTCTAATTTAATGTTTAAAACAGCGGAAGAAGCAAAAGAAGAGATTGAACTTTATTTAGAAAAACTATATGAATTTGATCCGAAGACAGTAGGCGGTGCATTACCGGAAGATGATTTTTATTATTTAATAAAATAAGTAGTATATTTTAATTTGAAGTGCATATATTATAAAGGATAGTTACTTGAATCTCGGTTTGGTAGCCGACAAAGAGAGCAGGGGAAAGACCACCTGCCAAGTAATTGTCATTAAACACTTAAAGATACACTTTATTCTGTTGTCTAACTTAACGTCGATTCTAGAGAGAATCACTTTTGTGAATTCAGTTTGAAGGTATTCTTTAAGTGCTTTTTTATGATAAATCTATAAAAAATAGGTCATCTATGTCAGATGACCTATTTTTGTTTGTGAAATGTTTATTTTAGTAGAAAAAATCCAAGTCTAATAGCGCGGTAAACATATATTAAAAAGATGATTAATAAACATCAAACACACAACATTTCGATGAGTGTAAAAATCACCTCAATAATTTTTATACAATACTTCATAATCCAAGCGCATTATAGCATAGAGTTTAGATAATCTAACATAAGTTATCTTTTTCATCTGTAAGATTAAATAAGGGAGGAAGTGTGATGAATCGGTATAGTCTGTTAATTATTGTAGGGGTAATGGTTTGTTATGAGTTAGCAGTCGAGATAGTAGATAAACCTATTATTTTACCTTCTATCTTGTTGATTTTTACTGAGTTATGCCGAATTATTTTTAGTTCCTCTTTTGTGAGTATTATTTGGGCAACGTTAGTGAGGACGATGATGACGTTTAGCTGTGTTTTTATCATTAGTTTGATACTAGGTGTGTTTTCTGGGTATTTTAAAATCATCCGACTGCTATTGTCTCCGATAGTGACCTTTTTACGCACGGTGCCTACGATTTCTGTGACGATTATTTTATTGATTTGGTTTGGTCGTGACTTGGGGCCGATTATGATTATGGCGCTCGTTATCTTTCCACTGTTGTATGAATTAATAGGGGGAGCCATGAATGATATTGATTCTGATTTGTTGGATGTTTGTTTGTTATTTGGAGCCACTCATTTTGAAACATTTAAGGCCCTATATTATCCACAACTTTTAAAAATACTGAGTAGTGGGGTTCAGGCTACTATTGGGTTGTCTTTTAAAGTGATGGTCATGGCTGAGGTTATGGGACAAAGTCAGGTTGGAATTGGCCAACAATTAAACTATGAAAAGACGTATTTAAATATGCCAGCTGTCTTTGCTTGGACAATTGTGCTGATCCTATTAGTTATGTTTTTTGAGATAATCATTGGCTACTTAATAAAAAGATTAATTCGTCATCTTGATGCCTGATAACGACAAGGGGGATAAAAATATGATGAAATCAAGTCGTTTTAGTGAACAAGTTGTAGCGCAAAATCATAAAATATAAGGTAGAAACAATGTGTTTCTCGACTCGAAGTTATATTTAAATTAGAGCAATCATAAGTTCTAGTGATAAAACAGATAACGGAGGGAAGAGAATATGAACATTTATGAGAAAGAGTCTTATATGAAGCAAAAACCAAGCACACTATTAGGTTATCATCAAGTGTCAATGAAGGAGCGTAAATTGATGGATGTCACTGGTATTAAGAAGTTATTAAGCTTTGATAGCGAGTTATTTACGATTGACACAACAATGGGGATTTTAACGGTGAGGGGTATGGATTTAGAGCTTAAAAATCTAGATCTTGAAAAAGGAGAGCTATCGATTATTGGGTATATCACTGGTTATGAATATGATGATTTTGGCATGGTTGGTGAAGACTCAAAAGGAATCTTTAGCAAATTATTTAAATAATGAGTTTATCAGTTCAGTTTCAATTCATGATTCATGTCCTATTGTATGGAATTTTTATTGGTGTGACATTAGATTTTGTTTGCATCGTAAAGGAGATTTTCTTTAATTATTACATGCAATGGGCCATTATTATTTTATATTGGTTAATTCAAGTGCCCCTCACTTTTGTTTATATATATAATGTCAATGAAGGTATCTTTCATCTGTACATTTTAATTTTCTTAATTGTTGGAGCTATCATTTACTTTAAGTTCTTAAAACAACCACTGCATCGTGATCTAGAAATGCTAGGAGAAAGTTTATTCACAATTGCACACTTTATAAAAAAAGTAGTGAATATCTTAGTAATTTCACCCATTATGTTTATTTACAAGCTTGTTTCTGATATAATAATGTTGTTTCTTAGAATCTTAAAGCTTTTATTTTATACGCCTTTAGCTAAATTGGGAAAATGGATGTCAAGTAAGAAGAAGGAGAGACGACGTGGCAAAAAGAAAACTAACCTTAATACAGAAGAAGAATAGAAAAAGAAGAAGACAATTGCTCTATCGTCGTGCTTTAACGATGAGTCTTTTAATAGGATTCTTTATCGTAGCGGGAGCTTTTATGTACACAGGACGTCTAGCTAAACTTACTGAAGCTAAAGAAAATTTAGCCGCATACCAACAACAATATGATGAGTTAATCGCAAAACAGGAATATTATCGCAACGAAATAAGCAAACTTGAAAATGAAGATTATATTGCTAAGCTTGCACGCGAGAAGTATTTCAAATCTGAGGAAGGCGAAATATTATTTAAGCTTCCAAAAGAACAAGAATAATTAAATTAAAATTATAAAAAATTTTATGAGGAGGACTGTCGATTTTTATGTCAATCACAGCTGGTCAAAAGTTAAATGGTAAAATCACGAGTGTGAAGAAGTTCGGTGCATTTGTGGAATTAGAAAATGGAAAATCAGGACTTGTACACATTAGTGAGTTATCTGAAAAATTCGTAGAAAAAGTTGAAGATGTTGTCAGCGTGGGTCAAGAAGTAACTGTGCGCGTTAAAGAGGTGACACCAGAAGGGAAAATTAACCTTTCAATGAAACCAGCTCGCCCAGAAAAGCCAGCTCGTCCAGCTTTAGACCTAGATAAAGCAATCACTAATTTCTTAAAAGATAGCGATGAAAAACAATCGGCTCTTAAAAAGAACATGAAAACACAACGTCGTCGTTCTAACTAATTAAGCGACACTTGTTTAGTATATATATTCTAAAACCATCCAATTTCGGATGGTTTTTTTGGTTATGTAAAGAAATACTCGGAGGCGTTTAGATGTTTTGATGGAAAGTCTCAGGGAATAAAAAATATTTACTTTATGCAAGATAGATGTTAAAATCCATTGTTGTCTTTTTTGAGGTGCACAAATTTAGTTAATTATAAGGAGAATAAAATGGGTCAAACATTAAATATGAATGATAAAGGCTTGTTATTTAAATTAACATGGCCAATTTTCATCGAGCTTGTTTTACAGATGCTTGTTGGAAATGTTGATCAGATGATGATGAGTCAATATTCTGAAAATGCTGTGGCAGCTATCGGAAATGTAAATACGATTATGAACTTTGTAACGATTACGTTTAGTATTGTGACGATGGCTATTACGATTATGGTCACACAGTATTTAGGTTCAAAAAATAAAGAGAAGGTCTCAGAGATTTATACGGTTGGAATTTTTACGAATTTAATTTTTAGTGCTATCATTAGTGCAGGGTTATTCTTTGGAAGTGACGCTTTATTTAATGCCTTGAAGATGCCTGTTGAATTACATGCAGATGCACAAGTTTATTTAAATATTGTAGGTGGGTTAGTTTTCTTACAGGCACTATTTATGAGTTTCTCAGCGATTTTTAGAAGTAATGGATTGATGAAGCAGGGGATGTATATCTCGGTCATCGTGAATGTCTTAAATATTATTGGCAACGCCATATTGTTAAATTCAATGGGCATTATGGGGATTGCCATTTCTAGTGTCTTTAGTCGTTTCATTGGAGTAATTTTAGTTTATCGTTTATTTTCGAAACGTATTGAAGGGGAATTACATTTAAAATATTTGCGCCCCTTCCCGAAAGAGACGCTTAAGCAATTATTGCGCATTGGTGTACCTGCCGGTGGAGAAAGTGTCATGTACAATTTTTCGCAGATGGTTATTTTAATGTGTGTAAATATGTTAGGAACAGCAGTCATTACAGCTCGCGTCTATGCGAATATGATTGCATGGCTATCATATTTATATTCTTCAGCTGTTGGCCAAGCCAATCAAATTATTATTGGTCACCTAGTGGGAGCGCGTGAAGAAGATGCTGCGTATAAACGTAGTTTAAAAACTTTACGTCCTACAATGATTATTACATTAATTATTTCAACCAGTGTCTTTTTATTAAGTGATCATATTTTTGGAATCTTCACAAAAAATCCAGATGTTTTATCTTTATTAAAGACGATTACATTTATTGAAATTTTCTTAGAGCTTGGTCGTGCAGTGAATATTGTGATTATTCGTGGGATGCAAGCGGCAGGTGATACGCAATATCCAGTCTTTATTAGTGTGTTATCGATGTGGGGAGTAGCAACGTTACTTTCTTATGTGTTCGGAATTGTTTTAGATTGGGGATTAGTAGGAATTTGGATGGCGATGGCACTTGATGAGTGTGTACGTGCGGTGATTTTCTATATTAGATGGAAACGTGGTGGATGGCGAGGGAAAGCCGTTATCTAGTTAGCAAAAAAGGTCAATCAATTTAGATTGGCCTTTTTGTTTTATCTACAATTTGCTACAACATCAAAATTTTAATAAAGATTAAACATGTATTATATGTTGGTGAATGAATTTTTATTCATCTTTCCTTAAAAGGTTTCAATTGTTTTGACATCAATTACTGCCGAGTGCTGTAAAACGAGGTAGAAAGGCTGGAATTTTTTTAATAGATGTGCCGAAGATGTAAAAAATGTGTCTTTCGAAAGTTTAAATGCTTCCAATAAAGTGACAAATTCTCTACTAGACGGATGGTAATATAGGCTTACAAATTGAGCCCGGGGGAGGGAGCAATTAGTTAAGGTCATTAGGAGGAGAGAAGAATGGAACTCGTAACGAAAATGAAACAAACATTTTCGCCTAAGCCAAAGAGAGAGACAAGAGATAGATTAAACATCTATACGATTAGTCAACTCTTTAACCAACTAGTGAATTTTCAACAGTTAGTGAAATCACTACGTTCGTTTATTGGCAAAGGTCAATTAATCAGAGTCGATGTGATTCTTGATTGTATTGGATTAGCTATTGATAATATGATGCAATCGATGATGTATGATCGTCATGACTTTGAATTACAGTTTAATCGAATTAAAGAAGAATTAGCAAGAATTCACGTGAGGTGTTCGGATATTAAGATTAAGAGTCTTTATCCTAGACTCATTAAGATGGATTTAGTTATAAATTCGCCCCCGAAGGAATTAACGTTGTTGTCCATTCAAGCAATACTTGAAAGTATTACGAATGAACCACTTCGATTGATTGTTGAGAAAACGAAGGGCAAACAAACTAAAATAAAAGTCTATTCCTCTAATATGTTTAAAATTGATCATGCGGTTTCTTATGTTGGGAAAGATGGAAATAAAATTTCAGGTGATAGTTATATCTATGAGAATTTCACAAATGGTCAAACGTTTATTGCAATTAGTGATGGAATGGGAAATGGCGAACTAGCTCACAAAGAGAGCTCAGAAGCTTTAAAAATTTTGAAATGTTTGCTAAGTTTTAATATTCCAATTAAAACAGCCATTCAAACCTTACAGCAATTAAAACAACATTCCAATGCGAACGAAAGATTTTTTTCGTTAGATATTTGTATGATTGACCGGGAACGTCAGCGGGCGACTTTTTACAAAAAAGGAGCGACACCTACGTTTCTTGTACGAAATCATCAAATTGAATTAATTAATTTGGCTCAACTTCCAGTTGGCGTCATGAGTGATCAAGAGGTTGATCATGTAACGTTAAGTTTAGAAGAAGATGATGTGCTACTCATGTGTAGCGATGGTATTGTAGAGCAGTATCCAGATATAAAGGAATTAGAACAAGTCATATTAAATCAAATGGGGAAATCCCCCAAAAATATAGCAAAAAATATTCTTCAAGCAACAGTTAGTAAACATAAAGGAAAAATTAAAGACGATATGATGGTTTTAGTGGTTGAGTATAAGCGGCAAGGTGTAGCTCAAGCTCAATATGCGTCTTAAAGCCATAGGTTTAATCTTGTTTTTATTAATGATTATTGATTAAGTAGTAGATATATTAAATTGATTAGAATCAACTATTTTATATTAAATTCTTTATGGCTGGCAACGTAAAGAATTTAATCAATAGAATAGATTGAAAATTTATGTCGAAAGTGGGGATATATCGGTAAAATTTAATCGGAAATTTATGCGGTATGCAAGGGTAGTTTGTTTTGATACCAATTTTTAATCATGTGACTTGAAGTCATAGATTAAAATGTTAGAGAGAATCTATGTATTTGGGTTCTTAAAGTAGTATCGTATGTGATATGTGTATGAGTTTGGTAA
>NZ_JAMQUS010000039.1:0-235 GCF_025594995.1 Turicibacter sp. GALT-G1 | reverse complement strand
GTGCGAATAAATTAGTGTGAAGTGTGTATGAGTTTGGTAAACAAATCAGAGTGAGAGCTGGTTTGAAAAAAGTGTGTGTAAGTTAGTGTGTGATGTGTGTGAAGTTTAGTAAACAAACCAGAAGTCGGAGCTGGTTTGAAAAAAAGTGTGCGAGTAAGTTAGTGTGAGATGTGTGTGAAGTTTGTTAAGTAAAAAAGAAGTGAAAGCTGGTTTGAAAAAAGTGTGAGTTTAAGTT
>NZ_JAMQUS010000038.1:0-8923 GCF_025594995.1 Turicibacter sp. GALT-G1 | reverse complement strand
GTAGTTTTGCACATTAATAGAATGTTATTATTTATGGTTTCTTTATAGTGCATATATTATTTTTAAATAATAAAACAGTTATTTGACACGATTTTATTCGTAAAAAATAACTGTTTTAATTTTTTGTTTAATATAGATTTTTCTAAAGAAGTATCAACAAGATTATCTAACACAGCTTAAATAAAAAAGAGCTAAGCTCTTTTTTATTTATTTACTTATAAGAAGGCTACTGATGATATAAAGTACAGCAATATGTAGTGGATAGAAAATATAGAAAAACCACTTTAATCCACGTCCTTTTTTATCATTATACATCAGTATAAATATTAGAGAAAATATCATCATCCATTGTGGGTTCCCAAATAATATATCTGTTGTTACATCGAATATTGGGTCAACTCCTAAAACTACCTTGCAGAATGATATAAATACTGTTTGTAGATTACTATATTGTGGACTTTGACCTAAAAAGCTAACTATTCTCGGAATAAGTGCTGAATTGAAAAGAATAAGATACGAAAGCGTCAAGATGATAAATGAAATTGATAACTTTACTTTACTATTTTTAAAGATATAAAAGAATAAGCCAACTAAAGCTAACAAAATTCCACCATCTAAATTAGCAAAATTAACCAGAATTGTAATTAATAGATAAGCAATACTATCACTTATAATTGCTACATTCGCCAAAGAGGAAATAACTCCAAATGATACTAATTGCCACAAAATAAATCCAAATAAATATAAATAAGCTTTTTTATTTTTATTTCTAAATTTATCGAAAATAAAAATAAGACAGATTGTTAAGAGAATCGTTCGTATAAAATTCATTCTTAAATAATCTATTCCTAAAAAGTAATTCATTACCTCTACGACTACACTTAAAGAGTATATTCTAAGAAAAAATCTTTTTCTATTTGACGTATAAATATATCCTAATACACAACAAAACAAAAAGATAGGTGCTGATACTCTCCCTATCCAATGAAAAACATGGGGTATACCAGGAAAGAAATAAAAAATATGGTCAATTAACATTGCAATCGTAGCAATGACTTTTAAAGTAGTATTAGACATGCCAATCCCCCCCTAAACATTACAAAACCCATTATATACCAAAAAACAGGATATAACAACAGAGATCATTATTGTTAGACATTTTTTTGATACCTTAATTTATTAGTATTAACAAATTTACAATCATTTATAAATGTATATAAGAATAATTAGAAGTTTAGGATTATAATTTTGAAAGTTTTCCTAACAATATTGCATTGTCTCGTTTAAGTTTTTTATTTTCTTCTTCTAACGATTGAAGTCTCCTCTTTAATGATTCAATCACCTTATCCTTGGATGACTCGCTAAAACTCTGTTTTGGAAGTATAGCGGTTATCCTTTTATTTTGCTCTTTAATCGCCTCATTAATAGGTGCTACTAATTCATTAGGATAGCTATATAAAAAAGTTTTGCTGACACCTGCTTGACGACAGATTTCAGCTTTTGAAATAGGATGACTAATAGGGTCATCCAATAATTGAAGTCTTCTAAGTACTGAGAGTACCTCCTGTTTTTTTGATTCACTTTCTTGCTTTTTATATCTGACTATTTCAGATGTATTTGGATGCTTATTAGCCATTTAAAATGCTCCTTTTAATGAAAATGTTTAGAGGCTTCAAATACCTCTCCACGATTGATAATCTCTAAAGCAATAGTTAATAACTTCATGAAAACCATGTACCCTAATTGTCACTAGGTATAAAAAAGATTCTCCCGCTACTGTGAATGACCTTCATTAAATACATCTACCTAAAACGTTTGGGATTGGTACTGCCCGCGCTACGCCAGTAGCCAAGGCAAGTAACAAGACCATGAGGTTTAGGGGTAGAATTGAAGAAGAATTGTTTATTATAGCGGGAGAGTTCATGCTTACTTCTATTGCCTTTTAAATCTATATCAAAACATGATGGATACCAACACCGCATTTATGCCGTGTTGGTTTTCTTATTACTTGTGATTAATCATTATCCTTGAAGATATGATTATTTTGTTATGAACAGTGAAACTTTTATTAATAACTATTGAGGATCATGAACCGCTAATCGTTGCAAAGCAACAGTTAGCCGCTTCATGAAATCCAGGTACTAAGATTACCACTAGGTATAGAAATGATTTTCCCGCTACTATGGGTAATCTGTATTAAATATGAAAACTAAACATCAAGCCCTAACACTCCCAACATCAGTATGATATGGGCAAATAAGGGGATTGATGCTTAGTGATTGTCTGGTTATAAATCCCCCTACAATAAGAAAAGGCTAATGATGCTTGTGCATGATTAGCCTATCCATTTACTTGTTGTTATTAAGGAGCCTTGAAGTTTAATCACGCATGGTAGCGGGATGCCTATGATTATTTTTATCTTCTTTTATATCCCTATTATTATAAAAGCATTGATACCAAAACCATATGATTTCATATCGTTTTGGTTTTCTTATTGTTCTTGCTACATTGACTTCTTCCTTAATCAGAAGATACTGTTTATTTACGAACTTTGTATTTATACTTCTTTTGATAAAGATAAAAGCCCCAATAGTTGCATTGCAACCGTTGAGGCTTTTATTAATTTCTTGGTACTAAGCTTTAGTCTTTATCCACAACGAAAAATCTCCCGCTACGATGAATGACCTTTATTAAATACAGTACTAAACATCAAGCCCCACGCCCCTACTATACGCCAGTATGTAGGGAAATAAGTGGGTTGATGGTTAGTGTGAGTCATAGTGCTAGTGCTAAAAATCTAATAAGAAAAGGCGAATGCACCTATCCTTTTTCTTACTGTTATTCGTGAGCATTGAATTTTCATCATACCTAGTAGCGGGAGGAGATTGATTATTTAAACTTATCTTTTATAACCTATTCAAAAATATAAGGATACCCAAACCACATCTCTTGCTGTCGTTTGGGTTTTCTTATTGCCTATCTACCTAGACATTCCCTTGTATGAGAAGATTGATTTACTTTATACTAGATAGCTTTTAAATAAAATAAGATTTAAATGAAAGCCCCCAATCGTTATTGATAACCGTTGGGGGCTTTCATTCCTTGATACCTAGTCTAATTCTTTATCAAAAAATGACTCTCCCGCTACTTAGAATTATCTTAGTTAAATATAAATACCTAACTATCAAGCATCCCACCCTCACCATACACCAGTATGTGAGACACAGGGAGGATTGATAGTTAGTGATGATAAATCTCCTAGTGTTAAACATCAAATCAGAAAAGGTGAATGACGTGCAAGCGTGATTCGCCTATCCTTTTTCTATTGTTATTAGTGGACATTGAAGTTTTAATGCGACATGGTAGCGGGAGGCCTATGGTTAGTCAAACTGCATTTTTAATTCATTCTTAAAGAATCGTGGATACCCACACCGCGATTCTGCCGTGTGGGTTTTCTTATCTCCTAACTACATAGATATTCTCTTGTATCAGAAGATTGACTTTATGGATAATAATCCCTTTTAAATAAAAAATATTAGATCATTATTCCATCCCCAATCGTTGCCTGGCAACCGTTTGGGATGGAATGCTTTATCTCTTCTAAGATTATATCTGGGTATGATAGTCCTGCTACTATGAATCATCTCCGTTCATCATCAAAAACTAAACATCAATCGCCCACGCCAAACCATCTCACAGATGGTAGCGACCAGGGCAAGATTGAATGTTTAGTGATGACTTTGTTTTAGAATGAAAAATACCATAAGAAAGGGCTAATGACGTCATAACGTGATTAGCCTATCCATGCTTTATTGTGTTTATTGGGGAAGATGTAGTTAGTAGTTTTCATAGTAGCGGGATAAGGGGGATTTTTTCAATCACCTTTTATATTTTTATTACTATAAAGATAAGGATACCAAAACCACATTCCTGTCGTTTTGATTTTCTTATTTGTCTTGCAATATCAGTATTATCTTTAATCAGAAGATAGTGTTTAGTAAAGGTATTAAATCATAGTTATCTTTATAAGAAAATACCCCAATAGTTGACTTATCATCAACCGTTGGGGTATTTCAATTTCTATGAACGAGAACTTCTTCTAGGTATTGAAAAAAGAATGTCCCGCTACTATGAATCAATCTCCATTAAATAAACAAAAGACTACTGTTATTCAGTAGCCTTTTGTTCTAATTCCATTTGTTTTAACATTTCTATCACTACACGTTCCTGATGTTCAAATTCTTTTGCTGAGTCAAGATCACCTTGCTCAATGCAATGCTGTTTGCTACACTGACACTCTAATAAATATCTTTCAATATATTTCTTTGCATCAACAAATCCTAATACATCCATCTATCAATCACCCCCTACAATGTTATTATACAAAAATGCTACTCATTATTCATTAGTAGTGTCTGATGTTTTTTAATAGCGTGTAGCATTCCAATATTCTATTAACACATTAACTACTTTCCGTTTTCTTATTTCTTACCCTGCTTTAACTTATTATTTGGGCAGAAATGTAATTTGATAATTTCTCGTAGCAAGATAGTTCATGATAATTAAGTTTTTAACACTTAAAGAGAACATTGAAGTTCATTTCAATAATAGATAATATATCTTTTAAGTATTCTTCATCAGACGTTGTATACGGACTTTGGACCTCGGTAAATGTTTGGGCTATTCAACGCTTCTTTTTGGTCTGTACGGACTTTGTTTTAGGTTGCGTGGAAAACTCCCCGAGTTTTCAATGAGGTTTACTCTTCTAATCATGTACAATACACATACACGCCGAATTAATGGTGAGTCGATGCTTTTGCTGTGCCTAGTTTCTCATCTTTTGCCTTCACATTTTTCTCATGAGTCCACCAGCTCATTATTTAGAGAAATGTCTAATTTTTTAATTCATTAATAATATCAAAAAAGGAGAACCTTTCGTTCTCCCTCGTTATTTTCTTTTCACGTATTTTGAGTTTAGGCTGATATATCCGACACCGGATTTGAGTTTACCTAAGCCATTTTCTTCTTGAATGATCGTGTAGACTTCTCCCCGCTTAACAGTTCCCACAATTTTAGAATTAAAGTCGGCTTTTTGTCTAATGTTCAGTTCATCACAGATGATTTCAACTAAGAAACTTTGAGTCGTTGCAACAACGGTATTAGCACTCACCTTTTCCACGTCATCGATCCAAACCCATGAAATAATATCCGATAACAACAGTTTATCTCCCGCTACCTTTGTGACTTCATAAATCGAGCCTTTCACAAACCATGCCAGTTCTTGTCCTGTTGCATACTGTGTGGCTGATTCCTTCACTCGAACCTTCTCACCGACTATAAAGCCTGATGAGGATACTACGGGGATATCATTTAAATAACTTTTAATCATTTGAATGAAGCCATTCCATCCTTTATCTAAAGTTCGATGGGGGCAATATTTATTGCTAAAATCTTGATGTTTCTTTACTTTCTCAATGCCCCAACCTCGCTCTCTTAAAAGAGTGGCGATAAAGTGTGCGGCATTTTTTTCAGCCTGATCAAAGCGTGTTCCCCCTGATTTAGAATAACAAATCTCAACTTGAATTCCTTTGCGATTCCCTTTTCCATTCGCTCCATCGCCACATGCCCAAGCATTTCGATCAATTGGTAATCCTTGCACGACTTCTTGATCATCAACGGCATAATGAAAAGAGACTTGATTTTTATTACCAATCATATAGGCAACCTCATTCTCTGCGGTTGCATCATTAGCGGTATTATGAACGACGATAAATTCAGCAGTCATGGAATATGGACATTTGATTGAATAGATATCTTGTGCAACTAAGTTTTGTTTAATAGTATACATTTTTATTCTTCCCCCTCTAATGTAACTTTTAAGCGTTCTACAGATTTCATGATAAAGTTTGGTAATGGCACCCCAACTTCGCCTAAATTTTCAAATAAGCTCACGAGTTCAAAAAGTCCAAAAAAGCCTAACATCACATGGCTAAGTCCTATGTTAGACTGTTGAAGGTTTAAGACTTCTAGTACCTCATTTGGAATAAGCGAAACAAAGTTTAATTCAATGAGAGAATCCATCACAATAAAAACTAATAATGCCAGTAAAACACCCGCTTTTCTAATCAATCCATTAGTCCCAACTGTTGAATTTATTCCACGCTTTTGAGCGACGGCTTTAAATATCCCACTGAGAATATCGCATATCATCAAAAAAGCAACCAATGTCATTCCCCCAACTGGCACCACAATTTCATGTGAAAAGACCTCTATCATTTTGGTTGCTATCACGTTTCACACCCCCTTTCAGATTAAAAATTAGCCTTCATCATTTACTTAGTTTGGCTCGACTGACTGGACTAAGCCCCAACTGAATACATCCCTGCCAAAAAATCTTCTGATAGTCTTTTTCGATGTTAGCCGCAGGATTTTTAACGAGCTTTTCCCCTTGCTGAATCAATAGCCCCTCTTGATCGAGCGATTCCCTTGCTTGACGCATTCGATAGATCGCATAGGCAGTCATTTCAATTAAATCAATGTCCAAATTACTTAACACATCTGCCCCCTCTAAATGCCAGGCCTTTCCCTAGCAATGGAGGATACATTTTCTTCGAAAATGCCAGGTGACCCATCGCCTCATACCATCTTTTGACTTCATCAGGCAATCCCTCTCTTGCACTGTAAGCCAAGTCACAATTTCCTCTTAATCTGTTTTCCATTTTCATTTCCCCTTTCATTTATTGCTATTAAAAAAGCCATTCAGTTGAACGGCTTAGAAGAAAATATAAGAGACTTTCTTGAATTTTAAAAAATAGTGATGAGTAAATGGAGGAGATTCTTGTAATATTTCGTAATCATTACAATAATAAGTATACTTCCATTTACGTTTTCATCCCAGTAAGGTTCAATTGCATACACTTTCACTACCTGCTTAAAATAATATATAAAAACTTTATTTGACTGATTACATCAGTTTCAGTTTTGGGATGCAAAAAATAAAATTACATCAATTTTTACAAACAAAAAAGCAGTCATTTTTACAATGGCTGCTTTTATTGTAATATCAATGCTTTTTAGTATTTATAATCAAAAAAATCATCATTTTTTCAGAGATTTTTACACCTATAAAATTTGTGGTAATAATTTTATTACCGCTATTTTTATGTCTGTAAAAAGTGCTGTAAAAGTTCTTGTAATTTAGGATGAAAAACTGTTAGTAAAATTGATTGTAAAAATAATTGTAATTTTCAATACGAAAAATAATGATTTCGGGAGATAGTTCCCTATCTATTGGGAAAACTAATTTTATAAAAGTAGTTGTTATTTTTCCCCATTTTTGTCATTTATTTTTGACAACTACTATTTTACTATATTATCCTTAATTTGTAAATTATTGCTTATAATTTCCTTTTAAAGGAAAAAGAGAGTTCTAAAGGATTTAATCGTTCAAACCTAAACAAAAAGAAACGGTTAAAGAGAAATATAAAACCTTGCAGCAAACTCACCTCGTTTCCAAATTATATAGTAAAGGTTTTGTTTTAGAAAATTATTGATAAATTTATACACTGTGTTTTATATAAATATTGATAATTAAATTTAATAAAAAAGAGTCTTTCAATAAAATGAAAAACTCTTTTTATTTTCCTAAAGAATTACGTTTGAGATAAGGCTTATCCCTCAGTTGCTTAAAAAGAAATATTTCAGCAAAAAATAAAAAATGAAAATAGTAGGAAAAAAATCTAAAATCAAATTCCTTTGCATGCGAGGAAGTAAAGCCATTATAAAAATAAAAGATAGTAAAAATCAAAATTAAAGCAATAGAGAACTTTTTATTTTTAAATAAATTTGTTGAGCAACTAATTCCTATTAAAAACAAAAATACGCCGTAAAAAAAATTATAAAAAGGATTCTCAATGTCAATTAGAATAATAGGACATTCAAAAATAATCAAAAGCAAAAAAAGTATTAACAGTGGAATAACAAAAAATAGTATATTCATTAACCAAAATCTACGAGGTAGTGAAGTCTTATTATTTAAAGATTTAAAAAAGATATAACTTAACCACGGAGAAATTATAAACAAGTCAAAGCAAAATAAATAACCAAGAAAGATTAATAATAGTAGAAAGACAAGCAATGATATTTCTCCTGGAAATAATGTTTCGATTATGACTGAAGATATGTGGTGTACAACTGAAGATGAGAATATTGAATTAAAAATAAAGATAAATGTTGGTATAGATGCTAATAACGGTAAAATTAAAGGTGATTTTTTATTAGAAATAGATTTTAATATCATATATTTCCTCCTACCAAAATTCGATTTCCGAGGAATATTATACATTTATTTACCATAAAATTACAACAAAAACTCTTAGTAACTCGTTAAGCTAAACAAATATAGGTTTTCTTGAGAGAATTTCTTCAATCAGAGTACCTGCATATGTTGCTTGTGATTGAACGTAGGATGTTTGAATTTTGAAGAGCTCTTTTCATCTTTAAAAATTTTACTCTATTTGAACCATTTCAAATAACTATTTAAATGTTTAGTTGGTACACCCCTAAATTTTTGTGAAAAACTTTTAACAGATTGCGAAGATACAAAAAAATGCAGGAAATTCATACCTGCATTTTTTATTTCAAAGATATTAATAATTTAGTTTAAAAATAAATCGTTAATTATTTGAATTTATTTCAACAATTTTAAAAGCAATTTTAACTGTTAAAACTTATGTAATTTAGTTTTTTGCATCCCAAAACTGAAACTGATGTGACTGATTAATTGGTTATTTTATTTGCTTGGCCGTTGGGTTTTTTATTTATTATTTATTTAGAGTGTTGTCTAATTTTTTAATTTTCTTATTCTATTGAGCTTAAGAAACCACCTCAGTAACGATAAGATCTGAGGCTAGCAAACTAAACA
>NZ_JAMQUS010000037.1:0-13668 GCF_025594995.1 Turicibacter sp. GALT-G1 | reverse complement strand
GGTTTATATTACCCGCTTACTTTTGATTAGTTTAAATAAAATCATTTACCATTTTAAAAACTTATCTGAACTTACATAGATAGTAACCTATGATTACTATTATCCAAAAATTATGATTGAATCAACTCTATCTGAAGAGTCATTTCATTCAAATTTAACATAGCACTTAAAATTATAACTGAAATAATTCTGAATATCTATCATTAGTCCTTTTGAGACTTCTAAGCTTAAAACATAGCTTTCCATACTAACAAAAAAACCTATAGTTAAATGTGATCTTTATTCTATAGGTTTTCTTATTTTATAACTTATATGCAGCACCGCTTGCTGTAACTTGCCAACCATCTATAATTGTATTAGTTGCCATTTTCCCTGATTGATAAAAATAATACCATGTTCCATTTATCATCTTCCAACCTGTTACCATTTCCCCACTTGGTTTTAGATAATACCACGTATTTCCTTCCTTTAACCACCCGGTTGCCATTGAACCTGATTCATAAAGATAATACCATACTCCATTCACTTTTTGCCAACCTGTCGCCATCTCACCACTTGATTTTAGGTAATACCACTTATTTCTATCTTTTAACCATCCCGTTTGCATGATACCATCAGTATTTAAAAAGTACCATGTTGTCCCAATTTCAAGCCACCCCGTCGCCTTCGGACCTGATTCGTAGAAATAATACCACTTATCATTCAGCTTTTGCCAACCTGTTGCCATAACACCGTCTGATTTTAAGTAATACGTTTTATTCCCATCATTTAACCAACCTGTCGCCATTGTTCCATCTGGTTTTAAATAATACCAATAGTCATCTTCTTTCAACCATCCTTTAACCATCATCCCAGATTGATTAAAATAATACTTTTGTCCCCTATCTTCTAACCAATCTGTCACCATAATGCCAGATTCATCTAAGTAATACTTATGTCCTTTATGTTCGATCCATCCGACTTGCATAGCCCCTGTGTCTTCATCAAAAAAGTACCAATTGTCTTCAATTTGAGACCAACCCTTAACCATATCCCCATTGGTTGTATAATAGTTCTTATTTCCATCTTTCTCATACCAACCAATTAAAATTTCTTTGTAATTATATGATTCAAAATCAGTTAGATTGAAGTCAAATACAATCCCATTATTACTCATAGTAGAATACGATTTTGTTCCTAAACTTTCTAACGTTTGACGCGTCTCACTAAAGAAATTCTTTGTATAACCTGTCACAATTGAATAAATTGGTCGTAAAGTATTTAAAAAATATGATGATGATGAACCAGATAATCCATGATGACCTAATTTTAAAAGGGTAACCTCTCCAATTAAAGGGGCTAAACGGTCTTCATCCCCATCTGCATTATTCATATCTCCAGCTAAAAAGGCAGAATAATTCCCGACTGTTACTTTAATCCCAAGGGAATTTTCATTTTCACCTTTCTTCACAATTGGAAATGTATCATCCTGTTCGACATTAAAAAGCTGAATGACCATCTCACCTAAAGAGAAAGGCTCCATGGTTAAATCTTGAATAATCTCAGCACCTACTTCTTCTAATGCAGCAATCGTTTGATTATAAACCTCTTGATTATCCCAATTCATCACTTCAAAATCACTAATTCGCTCTTCGTTATATCGTTTTAAATACCCACGTTTCACTTCAATATCTGAGTCTAAAATGACTGAGTCTAAACCACCTAAGTGATCGGAATGAGCATGTGTTCCAATGACAAATTCTAGCGTTACCTTTCCATTCTCATCACCAGCAACTGATTTAATATAATCAATGACTAGTTGCTCATAACCAGGATAATCTAAAGTAGATAAACCTTTCGGATTATCACTATCTTCCCCTCCATCAATTAAAGCAAATTGTCCATTACTCTCTAATAAAATAGCGTCACCGAGTACGGGTAAAAAGTGAATTCTATTTCCCTTATTTTCTGAAGGAGTATTCCAACTTTCATCCGGATTATTTTCTTTAAAATAATCCTCTATATAATCAATATATAAAGATTCATTCGCCCAATTATAAGTATCTCCCTCAAAGGCTAGAACAGATAAGTTCGTAAATAATCCAGTGACTATTACAGCAACCCCAAGTACAAGTTTATTTATACTCATCCTTTCATTCCTCCTAAATAATCTAAGTTTATTTCAAATTAACTTTCTATACCATATATATTTTACCTTATTTTTCTTTTTTTTACATCACTAAAAAAAACCACCAGTAGAACTGGTGGTTTTCTCTGCGGCTAAAAGCCTATTTTACCGGCCTAGGCCTGAAAGGCCTTCTGAATTTCTTAACTTCTGCACCACATTCTCCCTTAATCCTCAAAGGATTTCTAGTCTCCTCTCTTAATTTCATCTTTTCAACTACCTATTTACACCCACGCTTATCATTTACATCTTCTTTGTCTCTTTAAAACCTACTTTTTTTCATCTCCACATAAATAATCATCTAACCTTTATCTTTACTCTCAAAATAAAATGAACTCTTTTTTTACTATTACTCGTTATCCTATGAATAGCTTCTCTTAATATTAGATGTTTTTTCCTCCAGTTATTATCTTATTACCACGCTAAAAGCTTTTTAGAACCACCTGCATAGCAGGTGGTTTTCATTTATACAAAAAAATCCGACATAAAACCGAAAGAACATCGATTTTATGCCGGACACTCATTAATTAAATTAAGCAATGAAGTTTAACATATCTTGGATTGATTTTGATCCGAATGTTACTTTTTCATCGTTGACGATCATACATGGTACTGACATGACTTTATGTTTTGTTTTTAATTCTGGGAAGTTGGCGATGTCTAACATCTCAGCTTCTACGTTAGGATTTTCGATGGCAATACGTTGTGCTCCAACTACTACGTCTGGACATAAGTGGCATGATAATGAAACGGCTACTTTGATGTTAACTTTTTTATCAACCGCTTTAATCGCTTCTAAAACTGATGCATCTAATGCTTGTCCTGGTCCAGCTAAGTTATAGATGCCTAATAAGAATGAGTTTAACTCATGTCCACCAGGTACCCCGTGGAATTTAACTCCAGCGTAGTTTCCATCCTTATCAAGGAATGCCACAACTGGGAATTTGTCAGCATTTACTTTTGCTTCTAATGCTGCATCTTCACCTTTTGTTTTAACAACGGCCTCTAATTTATCACCTAAGTCAGCGATATCGATGACTAAGTCACGTAATTCAATTGATTTCTCGTTTGTTGGATCAACAATTGTCACTAATGTCACGTTGTTTTCCATACGTCCAAGTACTGTTGCGATTTGTCCACGTAAGGCATCATTTAATAACGCAGAGCGTCCACCTTGTGCCACTTGTTTAGCTTGTGGTGCAGACTCAGCAGCTGATTTGGGTTGTGGTGTTTCTTCGATTTCTTCTTCTACGATTCCTAAACGTTCTTTTTCATGAGCCACATATTTTTCGGCTTCTAATGAAGCGATGGCTCCATCCGCAACTGCTGTAACAACTTGGCGTAATACTTTCGGACGTAAATCTCCTGCTGCATAGACCCCTTCAACGCTTGTGTGCATGTTTTCATCAGTGATGATGTATCCCCATTTATCCATGTCAACTAAACCGTTGAATACTTTCGTTTGTGGCACGTATCCTGCGAAGATGAAGATACCGAATGTTTCGTCTTCTGCTGCCACATGTTCAAATGTTTCCCCAGTTTGATTGTTGATGAACTTCACGCGACGTAATAATTCATCTCCTGTTGCTTCCACGATTTCAGTGTTGAATTTAACTTCGATTTTTGGATGAGCTAATACTTTATCAGCAATTGTTTTTGCACATGTAAATTCTGGTTCACGAGCGATCACTGTTACTTTACGAGCGAAACGAGTTAAGAAGATCGCTTCTTCAGCTGCCGCGAATCCTGCACCGATGACGAATACTTCTAATCCTGTGTAGAATTCTCCGTCACATGTTGCACAGTAAGCGACTCCACGTCCACGGTATTCAGCTTCACCTGGGAATCCTAAGGTACGAGGTGTTGCACCTGTTGCGATGATTACCGAACGAGTTTCATAATCACCGTTTGTTGTTTTTAAAACTTTGATTTCACCTTCTAATTTAGCTTCTAATACTTCAGCTTGAGCAAATTTTACTCCGAAGTCTTCCGCTTGAAGATGCATCTCTTCCATTAATTTAGGACCTGTGGTGTGACGAACACCTGGATAGTTCACAATCTCATTTGTTGTTTTAGCTTGTCCCCCCACAGAACCTTGCTCTAAAACTAACGTCTTCATTTTAGCGCGTCCTGAATAAATCCCAGCAGACATCCCTGCTGCTCCTCCACCAATCACAATGACATCATAAATAGTTTTCATCTTAACTTCCTCCTTATATAAATGAAATAAAAAGTTCACAACAACCTTTATTCCCTGCTGACTCAGTTATGCATAGCAATCAAAGGACCTCTAATGATATCCTTTCATGACACATCCATAACTTTCCTTATTATACTATATAAGAATAAGGATAAACTATCTAAAATTAACAGTATAATCCTTATTCTTATATTAAATGCTTTAAAAATTATCTAGGATAAATATATTGACTTTATAAACAATAAAAATCTAAAGCCCCATTAATGGGAGATACATTTACTTCGTAAATGATGGGGACCCCATCCAGTCTTCTATCGTTACTAAATGCAAGGAACGCATTTTGAACGATAGTTATGACCTGTACGAAAGATTAAGCGTGCCTCTTTAGGCTATCTATTCGTCAGAATTTAGATAGCCTTATCCTTTAGGGCAGCCTTATACTTAATCCAGCTTCAAGCAGCAGTTTCTAATTCCCCTACCTATTGAGAAAAGAGGCTAACGCATCGCAGGGAACCCATAAAGTCAACTTGAACCAGGTGGCATACTCCAATCCAGTTTCGTTGAGCAGATGCTCTATGAAGTTTCACGCTCACAAATCTTGATAATCAAGATGTGCGAGCGTTTCAACCCCTACGATCATCTAAGCGCTCAACTCAACTCTTTATACAATCTAGTTTCGAGTTGCAGTCTCTCTATAAAGTCTAAAACTGTCTAGCGACTCCTTAAGGAGTCACTATCAGTTTCGACGACTTTTACGAGCAGACTAATCGCAACTCTCAACCTTTTATATTATAATTTCCCTACTAAATCTAAGCTTGGTGTTAATGTTTCTTGTCCTGGTTTCCATTTTGCTGGACAGACTTGGTCACCATGTGCTGCAACGAATTGTGCGGCTTGTACTTTACGTAATAATTCATCGGCGTCACGTCCGATTCCATTGTCATGGATTTCGTATGCTTTAATGACACCTTCTGGATTGACAACGAAGCTTCCGCGTAATGCCATTCCTTCTTCTTCAATCATTACATCAAATCCACGAGTTAATTTTCCAGTTGGATCGGCTAACATTGGATATTGAATTTTTCCGATTGTTTCTGATGCATCTGCCCATGCTTTATGTACGAAGTGTGTATCTGTTGACACTGAGTAAACTTCGCATCCAATTTCTTTGAATTGTTCGTATTTATCCGCTAAATCTCCTAATTCAGTTGGACAAACGAATGTGAAGTCCGCTGGATAGAATACATAGACTGCCCATTTTCCTTTTGCAGCTTCTGCTGTAAATTCTTTAAAATCTCCAGCTTGATAACCTTGAACTTTATAATCAACAACATGAGTACCAATTAATGACATTTTAATTCCTCCTTGTTTATTATCAAAAATAGTAACTATTACTGATATTATTATAGATTTGAATCTTAATAATGTCAATGCTATTTATAAACTTTTTTGAGCTTCATCAGCAAACTTATTATTTACTTCTTAAAATAAACTTATACGAAATAAAGCAGGCGATGAACTGATAAATGTTGCTTTTATTAGAATCTTCATTTCATAAAAAAAAGTGGGAATCTCCCACTTATAATTCAGTGATGCTACCATCATCTCCTACAAAAAGAAGCAGTACAATTCCATCTCCACCTTCTTTTTCCTGTAAGACTTTTGATTTTAAAGCCACATAGTAACCAATTTGATCTTCACCATAATGCTCGTGGTTATCGTCGTACATATAAATAATATCCTCATCATCTGTCCCATAACGCTCCATCGCAAGTGCGACCGCATCGACAGCTGTAAACGTATGATTATGTGTTCCATCTTCACTGACTTCAACTTCACTCAAAACTTCTTTTAATTCATTAATTCGGATGAGTTGTTCCTCAGTTCCAACAGGTCCATTTAATTCAGATAGAAACCCATTTAAGGCAACTTTAGCCGCGTGTAATTCTTCTACCCCAACTAACATTTCGATATAAGTAATTTCTTCTTCAATTTTTGAATGACTTAAAGATTTTCCAACGGCTTGTGTTGTCTCATCTAAACTTGTCGGTTGGATTCCTGCCTCTTCTTGAATCTCTGAATCATTGGCACATGCGATTAAACTCATCGATAACGATAATGTCATGAATACTTTTGGGATCATTCGTCTCATGTTACCCCCCCATCTCTTGTTTTAAGTTGATTAATTCCTCTATTTCACTTTCAAACATTTTTAATGTCCCCATTCGTTTTTCAATCAAGCGAATCAACTCTATGACCTCTTTCGTCTCCCGACTTTCTAAGGTACCACTGGCTAATTCTTTTACCTCGCTGAGTTTCCCTTTAACATATGCAACTGCCTCATCTTTTACAAAGCTTGGCTTACTATCTACCAAATTCAAATCCGTCCACGCTAATAATAAGTTATCAAAGTCTTCGAGTTCATCATAATCAATCATCTGCAAAAAGGCCTCACCCTGCTCATACCAGATTTCATACTTTTTATTTGAACTTTCATCACTTGCTAACTTTAATAAACCAACTGCTTGTTGATAAGACTTTTCCTCAAACGCTAATTTCGCTTCTTTAACAGCCTGATTCGCTAATTTTCCCTCACAACCTACTAAAACAATCAACCCTAACACCACTACATATCGCTTCACCAACAACCACCATCCTCGATAACACGAGAATATCACAGCTTACACCTAGAAATTTGCCACATCATTACCAAAAAAACGCACTACTTCTGTCTTGTTTTAGCTAACCCCGCTGCAATCGTCACAGGGGGACAAACACCTAATCTTCCAGACAAAAAAGGCGCGACAATAACTGCTATCCCTAAAAATAACACTATCCAAAAACAAATTCCTAACAATAAAAAAGAGCCCAAAATTGGACTCTCCTATATTATTAATCAAATCATTACTCTGTTATAGCTATATCTCCACTACTAGCAGGTTTAGTATAAATAAATTCATTTGGAGTATGTTTTTTATCATACCAGTAATTTTCATTTACTAACTTATTAACTACTGTAATTAAAATATACCTATTATGCTTATCTATTGTAAATCTACCATTTTTATCGACTACTGCATCTCTACAACTTTCAGAATTAGAATCCGTATTATAATTAGCATTTGAACATACTTTAATCGATACTGAATCTTTTCGATAATTAGCAGGAACAACCTCATCTACTGAATACGTTCCAACAGTTAAATAGTTTTTAGTTTTATCATTATTAAAGGAAATATTTGTTGTCTCACCTTTTAAATAGAATGAAACAGTCTTATCAACATTATTTCCAGCAACATTGAAACCTAATTGTTCTTGAATTAGATTATCCTTCATCCGTGTAACATTAATCGTAAATTTTTCATCTGTAGTAAATGGTGTTCCATCGCTTTTTATCACTTGTTTATCTACCCTAATTCCACCTTGTACTGGATTAATATCTATTTTAGGAACAGGATATAACTCTCCTTCGGGTTTATTAATCTCATTAGCTGTAATTGTAGCACTAACATTTGTTGGTATATTAGTTCCACCTAAGTATGGATCATTAGGTATTACTTTAAATGATACTTCAACCCCATCTTCTGTTAATGTATCAAATTCCCACGTAATTTCTTTACCTGTAGAGTCTACCGAACCTCCACTAACAGTATCTTTTACAATACTTAAATAATCTGGAATGATATCTGTAATAGTAACATTTGTTAAAAGGTTACCTTTAATTTCCGATACAATTTCACCTTTTATATTTGTATAAATATTTTTAGCTTTTTCGATATCATTGGTATAATAATTTGTTGCATAATCTTCTACCTTAATAACATTCTGAATTGTTTGTAAAAAGGCTTTAGCCATTGCATCTTTAGAATCATCTGAATTAGTAAATAAACCTATACTATAAAACTTGGCATCTAAAGGAGTGTTAGTTAAAGTATATGAACTTCCTAAATCATCTTGATTTTCATTATATTCCCAATAACCATCCCATGGCCATAGACCTGTAGATACCCATTCACGTTTAGATTCAACTTCACCTATTCCTCCGACAGATATTGTATTAGACCCTTCTTGTAATAATGGTCCTTTAAAATAGTCATAATAAGACTCTTGTGCTGCCCTAAAATTTCGTCCGTAATATGTACTTCCATCTGATCCGCTATATCGATCGTTATAAGTAGGCAGACCATCTGTAAAGAATACAACATATTGTTGTGCTCCACTGCGTCCAGATTCTTGAGCAGCATTAGTGAGTAACTCTCCAGCCTTTTTAATACCAGCTTCCGTATTGGTCCCACCATTAGCCCCAATATTTGTTATTTTATACTCTACACTATTTTTATTTTCATCATTCTTATTGCTACAAGAACCTTCCTTTTTACAAGTAGTATACTGTGATACAAATCCTCCTAATAAGTTGTTAGCATATTGATCATATGTTACTATTGCAACTCTAACCATATTTGGATTTTCAGCAGTATTTATAGATAAAACATCTTTTGTAAATTCTTTTATTGAATTTTTTATACCATTTGTACCATCCAATTTATCCGACATACTTCCTGATTTATCTACCACTAAAACAATATCCGCTTTATTTAAAGTTTGTGTAGCTTGTACCACACCACTTGTGTTCAATTTAATTAAGTAACTTCCATCCCCTTGTTCTGTGGCTGTTTTATCTAAATAAAGTATATTGTTATTTTCTAACTCCACTTCTATTTGATGTGATGATGCATCCAAATCTGATTCATCAGTCGTATTTAATTGGTAGAATGAAGATTCTAGAGTTGGTAACGACATGGTTTGAGTTAACTCATAGAAATTAACCTTCATTGTTGGAACCGTAAGTTCTTTTGTTTCATCTTCTCCTTTAACGTTATAACGAATCACTGAATTTTCATTTACAACCACTTGACCGCTTTGAATGGTTTCTGAGCGATTTAAAAGAAAAAATACATTAAACTGCTCCGGAACCTCTCCAGCAAATCCTAGAGTAAGATGATTATTGTTAACTTCTAATAAAGATGGCGATAACTCCTCACCATTTACTCCTAGTATTTTTAATGTACTTTCATCTAAACTAAATGATGAATGAATTGGAAAATCAATTACAACAGATTTTTCTTGAACTTCTGCTGCTTCTACAACAAACTCTTGAGTATAATTGGCAGAACTAAAGATATTAGTTATCCACTGACTACAGTAATGTAAAGCAGGGCTTACCCATGCAAAAATTGGATTCTTACCTTCTAATAAATTAGCAATAGAACCTACTTCTGCTGCTTCTAATGTTGTATTATCTTGTTGAGTTTCTTCTTGCCCTTCTAGTGAATCAGACTCTAGTGAAGGATTTTCTTCTATTACTTCATTATTCGAGTCTTCACTAGAAGGGTCCGTGTTTTGTGATTCATTAACTGTAGTATCATTAGACTCGTCTGAACCTCCTTCAGGTAATTGTACCTCTTCATCTACTATTCCATTTTCATTTGGCGCTATTTCGTCAGTAACTTCTGATTCAGAATTCCCCTCTGAATTTTCTGATGATTCTCCTTGATCTTCAATTGCTGAATTTTCCTCATTTATTTCATTTGAATCATCTACAACCTCTGTTTGCTCCTCATCTGTCACATCATTGTCTAAATTAACTGTTATATCCATCGTTACGCTCAATTGTGTTTCTTCAATATCATGATAGCTTAGCGCCACGTTTACATAATTATCAGATTGTGTTAATTCTTCTGAAACACTTGAAATAAGTATCGGATATGAAGAATTATTTGCTGAAGTAGCAAAGGGGCTTAATAAGACACTCATAGATAAAGTCATCGCGCAAACAGCTGCAATTTTTTTATTTACATATTGTTGATACTGTTGAAGGCGCGTTTTTTGTTTCTTTACTCGCTTCATTCATCTTTCCCCCTTTTCACATAAGTTCTAACTCCAACTCCAATACACCCAATAGCAGCCACTAAAGCAATCCCACTCATTGCATAACCTGTTGTTGGTGATGATGGTTTAGTTGGAATAGATGAATTAGGTTTATTTGGTGTTGCTGGGGCCTCTGGTTTAACTGGATCTTTTTCTGATTCTTCAGCACGAACTGCTGTAAAAATCCAATTAACTTCCGCATATTTATTTTTATACTCGTTACCAGTCGAAGGCCCATCTAATTCAACGATTGCATATAAATTAGTTTTCTCTCCAGGTTCATATGTCCCTAAACTAATGTCTTTTACCATTCCATCCTCTCCACTAGCAGGACCTTCATAAATCAGTTGATCACCATCATAAACACTTAACTCTAACTTAGTCAATAAATCATACTCTTCCTTCTCGCTCACTCGCTCTGCCCGTAAAAACAAATCATAAGCATACTCATACTCATTTTGAATGATCATTGTTCGTTCAATACTATCTCCTGGAGCCATATTTTCTTGGAACAAAAACAGATTATCTTCAGGCAGTGAAATTAATCCCTCCGCTTCTCCAATCAATTGTGCATTACTAGGTAAAGTTGTCGTTGCTGCATGAACCGCATCAAGCCGGGTAAATAGCAAACATCCAACGATCCCTAATGGGATGTTTATTCTCTTCACAGGCTTTTCCCCCTATCTTCTTTAATTAAATCAACTACTTATCATTAAATATCTTGTATTAACATATTGATTGATAAATGGTTCATGAAATAAAGGAGGAATACCTATTGATATTCCCCTCAAAAAATAAATCTAATTGAAAAAATAAGCTATTCAGCTTGAGGTAATTTATCACCAATTGGTTGTGTTGCTTCTGTTGCTGTTTCTAATCGTTGATAAGCAGCTACTAATTTATCAGGAGTGCTTAAATTCCAACCAGTGCTAGAAGCATAAGCCCCACCTGCTGCTTGAATTGAATCAGCAACAACTTTAACGTCAATTGCTAAATTTTTATATGCATCCCCAGCTGTTTCAGCTAATGTTACTGAATCTAACAAATTACTTGTATAATCAATTAACTTGCTATCTTTTGTTGCTCCTTTAGCAGCTACTTTTCCCACATAATAGTAAGTAGAGTATTGCCATGGTTGTTGCCCCTCTACTGACGTACCAACAGCTAACCATTGTTTATCTGAACTTCCCAAATTAGTCATCTTTAAAATAACTTGAGATGGATCTAAATTCACAGTTTGATCATTAATTGTAACTTCTGTAATTGGTTCACCAACCTTAGCTCCATTTTCATTTGTTTTATAGAACTTAACTTCAAAATGAACTTTAACAAATTGATCATAGTTAGCCGTATTATGAACTTGAACATCTTTATTTACATCTACGCCAGGTAATAGTTGTGAATTTTGTGTAAATTTCTCACCAATTTCAACTCCTGAGTTTGGTTTATTTGGAGTATCAGTTTGACCTGTTAAGAAATTATTCGTCACTGAATCACTTGATGTGAACCAAGCAAATGTTCCTCCTACTAATCCAACTGTTACAAGCCCTGCGGCTACTAATGATGTATATTTAAATTTTTTATTCATTAATTTTTCCCCCTTAAATTATCATTTTAAATACTTATTTACAATTAATGATTGTGACCATCATTCGTAGTAACTCCCTTACCTTCTAAAACATCAACGGGTTCAGTTGCTTTTGTTGCCCCTTCTAAAGTTTCATATTTAGCATGTAATGATTTATCAGCCCAATCAGCATAAGCACCATTCGAAGCTTGAATTGAGTCAGCTGTAACGACAACGTCAAAAGCTAATCCACGATACTTATTTCCAGCTTCTGAACTTAAAGTTACTGAATCTAATAACGTATTTGTATGGCTACCAGCTCCTACTTTACCAATGTAATAGTAATACTCTCCAACTTGCACCCAATCTCCTTCATTTAAATCATGTGTACCATCTTTTACTAAATGACTTGTAAAGTTTAACTCAATCATCTCATTTGAGATTCCTAATGTTTTTAATTCTTCTTCTGTATATGGAGTACGTGCTCCATCATCATTAACTTTCACAAATTGTGGTGTGAATTTTACTCGAATAAATTGGTCATATTGTTCTATATTTTTTACTTGAACATCTTTATTAACTTCTGTACCTGAGGTAATATTCTTACCGTCTTTTTCGTTCCAATCCTCTACAATTTTAATTCCTGCATTTGGATCTTCTGGATTATATTCATTTCCAGTTGTACTAAATTTGTTGACTACTTCATCTTGAGCTGTAAACCATGCTAAAGTTCCCCCAACTAGCCCTAATGTCACAGCCCCCGCTGCGACTAATGAAGTGTACTTGAATTTTTTGTTCATACTTTTAGTCCCCTTTTCTCTTAAAATATTTATTTATATTAAACAACCCCCGTTGTCTAATAGCTACTCCACTTTCTTTGTCACCTTTTTAAGTTGATGAACAAAGAAATAACTACTTGCCATCATGGTGATAAATAATCCCACAATGATGATAATATTCTCTTGAATAAATTGCACTTTTGCTCCCATGCCTGCAAACTGATAAACCACTTTACCAACTAAATCTTCATGATGAACTGGATTCATATCTTCAACATTATTGGCATCGCCTTGCGTGACAAACTGAAGCGTATCATCATTCATAATATCTTTCACACGATGAGTCACCACATTATCATTTCCCACCGAATAAGTAATCACATCACCAACTGAGATAGCCTCGGGTTCAGTTTCCTTAACAACTACTAAATCGCCCACATCAAATGTAGGACTCATACTCCCTGTTAAAACAACAAAGAATTTATATCCTAGAAAGCTTGGCTGAACCCCTTGCCGCATCGCCTGAAACACTGACAAAGAAATACAAATACAAGCAATTAGAAATCCATAGAATAAAACATTCCCTATGTGATTAACTATCTTTTTCATTATTGAACGCCATCCATATTATCAATCATTGTTCGAATAGTGGTTGGTAAATTAGGCCAAACTTCATCTACTGCTGCCATGGTTGGTTGAACAGCTTCCGCTTTTACATCAACAACTAACGTTTTACCGTCATAACGCTCCTCTAACCCTGATGGAATATTTATTTTGACTGATGATAACAATTGCTCAGTTGGTTGTCCTGCTTCAACCACTTCATTGTAATAATAATATCCGTCTCCACCATCAACCCATTTTTTAGAGTTTGAGAAGTTTAACTCAATAACTGAAGAACTGACATCTCCCGCCCAAGCGCTACCATTTGACAATTGCCAGTACGGAACAAGTGCTACACGAATCACTGCATCTGTCTGAAAACTTTGATTTTTAATCCAAACTTCTTTTGTTTATAGTATTCTAATAA
>NZ_JAMQUS010000036.1:0-87234 GCF_025594995.1 Turicibacter sp. GALT-G1 | reverse complement strand
ACCAGTTGACAAAGAGCCAAGATTAATAGAAAAAGCCGTCATTTAAACGGACGGCTTTCTTAATTTTATCTGATGACTTTAATAAATTGACGATCATCGACGGTAATGTGTTGATGTTTTTTGAAGTAATTGATGATAATCTCAGTCATTTCGATTTGAATTTCTTTAATAACTGGGCAGTCACGGAAGAATTCATAACCTCCAACACCACTTGAACGATAGTTGTTCATGACTAAACTGAAAGTATCTTCAGGTTGAACTTCTTTGTCATTTACGATCATGGATGTGACACGTTCACCAACTGGTTTGGTTAAATCAAAGGTATAGAAGACATTTGAGAAGAAGTCATAGTTGTAGTGAGCGACTTTTGGTTGTAAGAAACGACGAGAAACTGAGAGTTTACCATTTTCATTATGAATGTATGAAGCGCAAACTTCTAATGCTTGTTTTAAGACCGTCCCAGTGACTTCAAGGACAACAAGCGTATTTGGATAAACGTACGTTGACACGATATCACGAACAGTGACACTTGTATCAAATCCTTTGATTGCATTAGCAAAGGATGTACAGGCTAAATCGGATTCAGCCACTTCTAATTGGATTTGATTAATGAAGTTTGCTAATAGTGCCCCGTTTACTGCCATATCTATACGGTCTTCAGGTTGTAGTTCAACATTTAGATAACCCACTGGAGAGTCTAGCCACTGTTGAACACGAGTTTCTAACGGCATTAATGCCTCGTATAAATGGGGCTCTGGATTGATTGAAACGGCATTCAAAGACGAATGAATAGAAAGTTTTTGATCGTCTGCAACTGTTATATTGACTTGAGCGTACTTAGAGGCATTATGTGGAGTTTGGATAATATGCGTTCCAAATAAATCTTGATCTTGAAGCGGGACATGCTGATGTCCAGTTAATAAGAGATCAAACTGTAATTCTTTACAAATTTTATAAGCAATATTTTCAGATGATGTGCTCAGTTGTTCGTGAGTTTCTAAATCATATTCAAATCCACCGTGGTAAATCCCGATTAAAACATCAACTTGTGGTTTTAATTCATCATGAATCTTTTGAATCGAAGAAAATGTATCTAATACATCAAAATTAGTTAAGTTATACGCTTTTTCCCAAATTGGAATGAAGTCAGTTGTAAATCCAATGACACCTACTTTTAATCCATTTTCCATGACTTTAATGTCAGATGATGCAATCGGTAAAATGCCAGTTTTATCTATGATATTAGCACATAAACATTTCGCATTTAAGTTTGTTAAATACGATTTTAAATAGTCATAGCCATAGTTAAATTCATGGTTACCTAAGGTGATATAATCATATCCACCTTGATTCATAACGGTTGCAACCGGATGTTTTTCTAGATTTTCAGTACTTAAAAAAGTCATAAATGGTGAGCCTTGAATGGTATCACCAGCATCAATAATTAATGTGTTTCCATCTTTTTGATAGTGAGACAAAATATTTAATAGTCCCATTGGTTTTTCTGTTGTATCGGTATAATCTGTTGGGTAGACGTAACCGTGTAAATCAGATGTAAAGTAAATTTTTAACTGTTTCATATGTAACACCTCAATTTGAATTATACCACAAAAATCGACATTAAACTGTTTTTCTACAGTGTTATTGTCTCATAATTTAATGAAATCATGTAAAAAATAATGATGTAACGGAAAAAAGGGTGAAAAATACTAGGTAATTCACTAAACTATGATAAAATATAAAAAAGACACTTGGATTAAAAAGGAAGAATAAAGATGACAGAAAAAATAATTGATTATAACAAGTCTGAAATCAACATGTCACCAATTAAAGAATGGAAAGATTTAGAGGGAACTGAATTCTTAGAGTTATTAACATCGGGAGCAGAACTGGATGCTGAACTTTATGAGTTAGCTGTTAAAAAAGTTCCTCAATTAGTGAAACAAAGTAAACTTGTCCTTAAATCAAGTCATAAAACGATGAAACAGACCATGAAATCAAGTAAACGAACGAAAAAATATTATTATAAAGTGTCAAAAGCGATTATGAAATTACTAAAGCGTGATGATATTGCTCATGAATTAAAGTTAGAGTTAATTGAATTATTAAAAGAATTAACCATTAAAGTTGAAAAGTGTGATGAAAGAGATCAGTATTTTTTCAGTGAACAACATAAAAAAACAATGGGCTATGGAACGGTTGCCTTATTTACAGTGGCAGCGATTTATGGAGTGGTGACTAGTAAAAAGTCATAAGATGAAAACGGTTAAGAGAGAATCCTTTCTTAGCTGTTTTTTCTTATCAAAATGTGTTTGATTATAGAACCTTTCTTTATTCATGTTTTAAAGTCATCGAGAATACACTGTACTAGATGACTTTATGAGGGAGGCGGGTGAGGATGAGAGGTCCAATCCAATATCAACGACAATTCATTTTACAGGTTCATTGTGGGATTAATGCCTTTTGTTTTATAGTCACGCTAATTTGTATTCTGGCACTACGGTTTAGTATTGGTTTAATCGAATTATTTGCTCTGATTTTACCCATTATCGGAGTTTTATCACTATTTATGAATTCTAATTTAGGAAAAGGTCGGAAAGTCATGAAAGAATGCTATCTTTTCGGAAGTTTAGCGAGTATTCTATCATTATTTTTAGTCTCACAAGTATTAATTCAGTTTTGCTATAAGAGCTGGCTATGGGGAGTTGGATACTTTTTATTCACAGGAGCAGCCCTTGTGGCGATTGTGTATTTGTTCTTTTTTGGAGATATGCATTTTCTTTATAAATGTTTGACTCCGGTCACGTTAATTGCTGCTTTAATTATTGGAATTTTAGTTTCAATCGTTATTTACAGATTTTTTCTTAGCTGGTGTTTTACCGCGGGCTTTGTTTTATTTTTAAGTTATCTATTATGGATTATTGATCTTATTATGACGGTGTTTATTTGTTTAGATTTAAGAATTATCTTATTTAAAGGACGTTAAGTCTAGAGGAGTTTTAAGATGTTAAAAGCAGAAGAGTCAGTGAGCGTTAGTTATCGTGCCTTAAATCAATCTGATTTAGAAGAACTGTTAAAGTTATACCAGGATAAATTATTTATTCAAGGATACGGAAAAATAGATGAAGACAGACAGACAAAACAACAGTTAGAAGATTGGTATGAGCATTCTATTCATTCTTTGGATGAGTATTACTTTTCGATTTGGATAGAAGGAAGTAAAGAATGGATAGGTTTTATTAGTTTAACTGACTTTAATGACGATCAAAGTGAGGCTTGGATGAGTATAGGCATAAAGCCAACTTGGTGGGGCATGGGAATAGGAACAAAGGTTCTTACAGCATTCATTGATGATTGCTTTACCAACCGGCATCTTAAAACGTTAAGATTGAGTGTGTTTTCAACTAATCACCGAGCGTTGATGCTTTATCAAAAAGTCGGATTTCAAATTGAAATGATTTACAAGCAAAATCAAGCACCGAATTGGTTTAATACAGATATTTATCAGCTTTCTTTAAGCCAATCGTATGAAATATTGGGGGAGTGAATATGAAAGGGAATAGCATTAAAAATAGTGTGTGGTGTGAAAGGGAAGGGGAGTTTCCCCGATATTTTAAAACGGATGGACAACTTCACTTTGATCAAACAGAGATTGATGGTTATAAGGTTGGTAGCCTTAGTTTTAGTAAAGAGGATTATGAGCGCTTAGTTTATACTGAAACAATTAACACGGTAGGTAAAAGACAATTGACCATTGGATTGATTATTCGGGGAAATGATGTGGATGAAATCAATTATAAAGTTGCGTTTTATAATGAAGCTGATTCTTGTATTGATGTTTGTTGTCATAATGTTGCTTCTGAAGTGACTCCACATTTTAAACGAATTTGTGTGACCTATCCTATTCCTGCAGATAACTGTTATGTTAGAGTTGGCTGGGAGTTTAAGGGGATTGTTACTGGGGTGACATTTTTTCATCCGTCATTAATCTTAATAGACTAAGGAAATAAAAAAAACTCTCGAAATCGAGAGTTTTTTTTATTTCTATTTTTGCTCTGTTGATTGACGTTTTTCCATTGTCCATCCTGTGGCTGCTAAAATTAATGAAATCATAGGCGATAATAAGTTAAAGAAAGCATATGGTAAGAAGGCAATTGGATTAATCCCTAATGTGGCAATCATGTATGAACCGCAGGTTGTCCATGGGATTAAAGCTGATGTTACTGTTGCGCTATCTTCAATCGCACGTGATAAGTTTTTAGCTGCTAAGTTACGTTTCGCATATTCGTCTTTATACATGCGTCCAGGCATGACAATTGCTAAATATTGATCTCCAGTTACAATGTTTGTAAAGATACATGTGATAATTGTTGCAAAAACTAAACCGAATGTTCCTTTAGCAAACTGTAAGATACGTGTTGCAATCGTTTCAAGCATACCTGTTTTTTCAAGGACTCCACCAAATGATAGTGCACATACAACTAAAGAAACAGTCCATAACATACTATCTAATCCACCACGAGTTAATAAGTCATCAACCGCTACGACACCTGTATGTGACTGATAACCGTAATGCATGGCTGACATGACATCACCTAAACTTGCTCCTTGGAAAATGATTGCAAAAGCACCACCGATTAATGTTCCTGTTAATAAGGCTGGAAGTGCAGGAAGTTTTAAAATAACCATGGCAATAACAGAGACAGGAGCTAATAAAAGAATTGGAGATAAGGTGTTAAAGTTTGAAACTAATGTTTCTTTAATGATGTTAATTTGAGCCATATCTAATGATTGACCGGCGTATTTAACGCCAAGAATCGCATAGATGACGATTGCGATGACATAAGCCGGAACAGTCGTATACATCATATGCTTAATATGATCAAATAAAGTTGCACCTGCCATAGCTGGTGCTAAATTGGTTGTATCTGAAAGAGGTGACATTTTATCACCAAAATAAGCCCCTGAAATAATGGCTCCTGCAATAACGGGTGATGGAATTCCTAATGTTTGACCAATTCCTAATAGAGCAATCCCAACTGTTCCCGCAGTTGTCCAAGACGAACCTGTTGAAACAGAAACAATTGAACAAATTAATAACGTTGCCACTAAGAAAATACTAGGTGACAAAATATTTAATCCCCAGTAAATCATTGAAGGAACAACCCCACTTAAAATCCATGTTCCAATTAGTGTTCCTACAATTAATAAAATCAGAATGGCTTGGATAGCCATTTTAATCGTTTCGATAATTCCGTCTTCAAGCTCCGACCATTTAAAGCCAAGTCGATAGACTCCGATTAAGGAAGCAACAGCTGTCCCTAATAAAAGTGGGATTTGAGGATCCACCTTAAAGACAATTAAGGATAACGCTAAAATAATAATTAAAAATACGATAGGAATCAATGATTCAAATAGTGTTGCTTTTCGTTGTTGTTTCATCTTATTCTCTCTTCTCCTCTCAATTATGTTGATGGTTTATTGACATTGAATTTAGTCTAATGAACCGAATTTAATGAGAATTTACTCAATAAAAAAACGAAAAATATCGAGAATTGCCGAAACATAATATAACATGTTCTTAGATGGACTGCAAATGTTTTTTTGAAAATAATGAAACGTAAATTTTGGTAATTAATCCAGGGTTAATTAAACATCATGAACCACTGTTTTAGAACAAAAAAATAAAAAAGATGAGGGGGAAGAGGAATATTTTTGAAATGATTTTCAAATTATATTATATATAAGGTTGTCTTTTTCTGAAAAACGTGCTATATTTAACCTGTACTTAATAATTCTTTTGGTATTTTTCACAGGTTCAAATGAATAAATTTTCTTGGGGTTTATAACTAAGGGTAATGATGTGGGTAGCAAAATAGTATTAAGTAACAAATTTTTATTTGTTTTCGGAGGTATTTATTATGAATACAGGTACAGTTAAATGGTTTAACGCAGAAAAAGGATTCGGATTCATTTCAGTTGAAGGTGGAGAAGATGTATTCGTACATTACTCAGCAATTACTGGTGAAGGATTCAAAACATTAGAAGAAGGACAAAAAGTTTCTTTCGATATCGTTGAAGGAAACCGTGGAGCTCAAGCTTCTAACGTTGTTAAATTATAATCATTCATAACATTTTTTAGAGCTAGTGATCATTTTATCACTAGCTTTTTTCTTATGGATTAAAAGATTAAATGAAGATGGAGAATCTAGTAAAATGTTTTATAGAAAACAATGATTGAGTCATGATGCGCTAATTGTCAATGAGGTTTAAAATGAGATGAATGATTAGAAGCTAGTAGCAAAAGTTGATTCAAAACATCAAAAATCTCTTGTTTTTTTCAGTTTGGAATGTTAAAGATGAATAGGAAGAATTAAAAGAGATGAATTTTAAAAGGAGTGTTATAGTTTGGAGAAGCGTATTGATTTAACCAAAGGTCCCATTGTCAGAACGTTAGTTAAATTAGCATTGCCAATTATGGGAACATCATTTATTCAAATGGCTTATAATCTGACGGATATGATTTGGATTGGTAAAGTTGGAAGTAAGGCAGTGGCTGCTATCGGAACGGCTGGTTTTTTTACGTGGCTTGCGATGGCTTTTATCATGATTTCAAAAAATGGAGCTGAGATTAAGGTCGCTCAATCAACTGGAGCGAAGCGTTTTGATGAAACGAAAATGTATGTTAGAAGTGCAATTCAAATTAACTTAATACTTGCCATAATCTATATGCTAGTTTTACTTATTTTAAAAGAACCGTTGATTAGTTTCTTTAACTTAGGTGATACTGAGATTATTCAGATGTCATATACCTATTTAGAGGTGATGGCATTCGGAATGATTTTTTATTTTATTAATCCTGTTTTAACTGCTATATTTAATGGATCAGGGGATAGTAAAACTCCATTTATTATTAATACGATTGGGTTATTGTTCAATATTATATTTGACCCATTATTAATTTTAGGATTTGGTTCTATTCCAGCCTTAGGGGTATTAGGAGCCGCGTTAGCTACTGTTGCTGCACAAATTATGGTCACAATTTGCTTTGTAGTGGTAATGATTAGAAGTAAAGTGAATGATTTAAAAGTGGATCTTTTTAAGAAACCGGATATTGTATCCATGAAAACACTCTGTAGACTCGGACTTCCAGGGGCTGTCCAAAGTGGGTCATTTACATTAATTGCGATGATTTTAGGACGATTAGTCGCGGTTTATGGAGCAGTTCCAATTGCGGTTCAAAAAGTGGGATCACAGATTGAATCGATTTCTTGGATGACAGCTGGTGGTTTTTCAACAGCCTTAGGAGCGTTTGTCGGTCAAAACTATGGTGCAAAACAATATGAGCGAATTCAGAAAGGTTATCGTACCACGTTAATGTTAGCCTTAGGACTAGGGGCATTTACGACCGCCTTACTCATCTTTGCTGGTCGTCCTATTTTTACCTTCTTTTTACCTGAAGCAGAGGCAATTCACCAAGGAACAGATTACTTAAAAATCTTAGGGTACTCACAATTATTTATGTGTATCGAGATTACAACACAAGGATTATTTAATGGATTAGGTCGAACGTATATTCCTTCTGCAGTGGGGATTATTTTAACGGCTGCTCGTATTCCCCTTGCTTATTTAATTGCAACACCTACGCTTTTAGGAATTAATGGTGTTTGGTGGGCTATATCATTAAGTAGTGTGGCAAAGGGAATTGTTTTAGTTGTGATTTATTTTTATTTACAAAAACGAAAAAAGTTATACCATATGCAAGAGTTTGATCTCAATATTGAGGATGATTTAGAAGAAAGTAGTTCTCCTTTAATCGAATCTTAGTCCGGTTTTAGAGTCGAATAAGCGCCTGTGCGGTTATTCGGCTTTTTTTATCTTTTGATCTATTCGTTTTATTCCTACTGAACTGACCGAGCATTTATGACGTAAAGAATAAAGGTTAAAAATAAAGGAAATGAAAGATTTAGTGTAGATGAAAAAATTTCTTTCGTTCATAAAACAATTTTTGAGGAAATTCTTATCCACTAACGACAGCGTAGCGACGTTTTAATATACATTTAGTGTCTAATTTGATAAAATATAGATAAGATTATGTAGAAAGGGGATATGGTTATGAAAATATTAATTACTGAATTGTTTTTAAGTCACATCCCTCAAGGGAAAGAATCCTTTGTCCTACAAAAAATGAGTCAGTTTGTTCGTGAATATGTTGCTTCAAAATTTAATATGTCTGCCATGCGTACAGGGGTTTCAGTCCGTGAAATTAAAAATAATCGAAATGGTTTGCGTATTTTTAAGCTTCGAATTAATAAAGGCGATCGGATTTTGTTTACGTTTGATACGGATCGGGTACGTTCAGAATACCGTCAAGCGATTTTGTTTTTAGATTATTGCCATCATGATGATCAAGCGATGCGAGGGCGAATGATTGGAGTTTCAAACCAACAAGTTGAGGAATATTTGACATCTGAAGAGTCGATTGATGAATTCATCGATCAGCAATATATCAATTTTGATTACGATCCTAATCGCGTGATTACTCGTGTCATTAATGTCGAGACCATGGGACAGTTATTAGATGAACGTGAGGATAAGGCGGTTTATTATTTGAATGATGAACAGTTTGAATGCTTGGCACCAACAGATGCCCCTACCTTTATTTTTGGTAGTGCAGGAAGCGGAAAAACAACAATTAATATTCATAAAGCGTTTATTTTGGCGATGCAACCGATTAAGGTTGCTTACTTTACCTATTCCTCTTATCTCGTCGAAGATGCGAAGAAGTTATTTCAAAAAATTTTAGAAGAGTCACCAGAGTATCGTGCAGATGAATTATTAAAGCGTGTTCATTTTTACCATTTGAACGATTATATTTCTCAAGAAGTTTCAATTTATCAAACGGTGAGTTATGAACAGTTTCGCACGTGGGTTATTGAACGTCAGCCCTTGCTGTTAAAACAATTAGGACTCGGCATTTATGATATTTGGAAAGAAATTCGAGGAATTATTAAAGGGATGATTCCAAAAGAATGGATAGATTATCGAGTGAATATGAAAGAGTGGTCTCTTGCATCAGATTTAGTTGAGGTGATTGTTAAAAAAGGTTTAGGTCATGTGGATGGAGAAGATCTCGTGCTTCATGCCGAAAAACTTTATGAAGCAAAGACTCGATTTTTAGATCAATATGAACTTAAAGCAGTTTTACTTATGCATCAAATTCTCGATCAGTATTTACTCAATCATGCCCTCATTCCAAAAGAAATCTATTTAAAGTTAGATGAGCAGTATTGTTTATATTCATCGTCTCAGCGTGAACTACTATATGAACTAACCTTAAGATACCAAATGTTCTTATCTGCTGAAGGAAAAGTGGACGAGAATGACATGGCAAGGCAATTTCTCAATCGTTTAATGAATCAAAATGTTCCTTTATTTGATTTTGTCATTGCTGATGAAATTCAAGACTTAACAGAAATTCAAATTTATTGTTTAATTCGTCTGGCTAGAAATCGAAATAACTTATTATTTAGTGGAGATATCAATCAAACCATTCGTCCGACTTATTTTCATACAGGACGAATTGAGAGTATCTTAAAAACGTCAAATACGCATTTAGGATTTATTAAACATCAATTAGTTAAAAATTATCGAAGTACGAAAGAAGTCGTTGATTTAGCTAATCAAGTGGTTACTTTGCGAATTCAGTGTTTAGGTTTAAATAAAAAAAATGATTATTATGAAATTCCAATTCGAGGAGAACAGCATCCGATTTATTATTTTGATGCGAAACATCCTCTTGAGATGGTTAAGTTAATTGAGACAGGACTCAACCGACATTATGTAGCCATTGTTGTTCCAGATGAAGAAGAAAAGAAAAACTTTGAACGACTCACTCAACAAAAAGGAGCTGTCTTTACGGTTGAAGAGATTAAAGGAATCGAAAAGGACTATATCATTTGCTATAATGTCATGACGAAGTATAAAACGGCGTGGGAAACAATCTTAAATCAAGATGTGATGTATCAAAATCAATATCGTTATTACTTTAACTTATTGTACGTGGCATTGACACGAGCTCGTCATCATTTATGTTTCATTGAAGAAGATATGCCACCCTCACTTTATGAGCAATTTGAAAGTGAGTTTTTATCTTTTGATACATTTGATGAAACCGAATTAAAGCTGAACCAATTATCAACGGATAATCAATTTTATAAAGAAGCTCAATTATATGAGCGTCGTGAGCTTTATGAGCAAGCGATTACGGAATATGAACTATCACAACTTGAAGAAGCAAAAACTGATATTGCAAGATGCCGTGCATTAATGAAGAACAAAGAGGGCCATCATGTTGAAGCGGGACATGACTTAATGCACCTTAAAGAGTATGAAAAAGCGGCGCTTTGTTATCGTCAAGGACATGACCGACTCAACTATTTAAAGGCATTGGTCTTTCAAGAGTTACCCTTTGCTCAAATCCAACAAGAGTTTGAGAAAGAAGGAAGTAATGTTTTAACTTTTGTTTATGAGCAAGACGTACGTGTCACTTGGTTGAAGCGATTTAATAAGCTATATTCAAGACATCTTCTAAAACAGGCACAGGTCATTGATCGAATGATTGAAACGATACACGAGTTGAAAGGATGAGAGGAATGGAAACGGAATTTTTAGATTTAATAAAAACATTTGAAAAAACAGCTAAACGACTGGAAACATTAGATACAACGATTTTAAACTTCAAGGATGTGGTAGAGGGGTTACGCCAAAATTTAGATGAGCTTGTAGAAATGGTACATCTCGAGGAGATTGTAGAGTTATCTGAAAAGGGGAGCCGAAAAATCCAATTATTAAATCAAAATTTAGATCAAATTTCGCAGACGTATGAACGTTTATTACATGTTGATGAATTTAAAGAGGAGTACTTCGAGCGTTTAACAGCAATTGAAGATAAAATTATGCGTTTAAGTGATCGTGAAACGATGGATGATGGGAATCAAAAAGAAGGGCAAGCAAGTTCAAGTTATATCGCCCTAGAAGATCGTCGTCATGTTTATTATATTGAAACGGAGACGCATCAATTGATGGCAATGGCCAAGGAAAATGAAAATGAGAATGGTCCAATTGATGGAATTCTTGCTAAAAAGCTTGTTTGTGAAAATGATACAGTGTTTGCCCTCCATCAAGAGACAGGTGACGTATTTGTCTTAAATGGGGGAATCCCGATGGCTCGTCATTCATTAGATGCAACAGATTTTGTGGTGGTAGGATTTAATATTTACTACTTATCTGACACAAAACTAATGAGATTCCATCTATTTACACTAGAAAAAGAAGTCATTTTAAATCATATTGTTTCATTCGAACGTTTAAATCATCAATTAATTTGTCAAACTGAAGCTAAAAAATCAGTCTTTGTGAATTTAAATAAATAAAAAGCATAGTGGAGTATGGTATGACTCCACTATGCTTTTTATTTTGAAGTTGTTGGAATATATGGAATTAATCGAGTGGCAACGTTTTGCATCGTTAAGGTTTGCAAATAAACGGTTCCTGGTCCGGTTAATTTAGTTAAGAATAATCCTTCCCCACCAAAGAAGATGTTTTTAAATCCTTTAACGGTTTCAATTTCGTAATTAACCCCACGACTAAAAGCAACGACATTGCCAGTATCAACTTTGATGATTTCTCCATGTTTTAACTCTCGCTTGACGACACTTCCTGCAGCTTCTAAAAAGACTTTACCTTGTCCACTAATACGTTGTAAAATAAATCCTTCCCCACCGAATAGGCCAGCAGAAAGTCGCTTAGTCCACTCGACATTTAAATGAATACTAGGTTCACCGACTAAAAATGAACTTTTTTGACAGATCCACTCATCTCCTTTTAGTAAATCAAACTCAAGAATTTGACCAGGAAAAGTCGAGGCAAAGACAATTTCTTGTGCAGGCGCCATCGAGGTATAGGTTGCCATAAATAGTGACTCGCCTGAAAACATACGCCCAATTCCTTTCATCAGCCCCCCTTTTAGATTCGTCTCCATTTTAATTTTTTCATCCATCCAGGCCATTCCGCCGGACTGTGTATAGACACTTTCGCCTTTATCTAGAACAATTGAGACACCTGGTAAATCATTTCCAAAAATGTTACATTTCATTTGAATCCCTCCTAAATTTAACATAGCATATTTCAATGAATTTGACTATCCTACGATTCATGATCATAATAAGCTAATAATAAATCAACTACTCGTCCATAGCTTCTAACACCATCCTTTATACCGTTGAGTGTGAGATAGGTTTGATTCATAGAGTTAAAGGTTTCCTCGACCTTCCCTTCATATTGCGCCCAAAATTCATTTAAATAGCGCATATCCCGCCGGACGCCATCACTTAACTGTGCATTGAGTTCGATTAATGACTCAGAATCAACTTTTGCAAGCGCCACGTTCGTATAGTTCAATGCCGATAGATAACCTGCATAAATAAAGTCTTGGTCTGGATGATGAATACAGGTCAAAAAAGCAATGAAGTTTGCTTCATTTTCACTCGCATAACCTCGCTGATGAGCCATTTCATGCATTGTTGTAAATAAAAGTGTGGAATCTGGTACCGCCACATTAACATTGGCTTCTGCTGTAAAGGGGGAATAGATTCCTGTAATATTCGTATAATTCATTAGTTTGGATGCAAGGATGGGTTTTGCTATTCCATATGTTCCACTTAAGACAGGATATGTTTGAGCGGCATGCTCATAACCATTGGGGGCTCGTTTGAAAATGTCATGATAAGATCCGTTAGCGATAAAAATACCTTGTTCATTTTCACGGGTATTCAGTCGGGCCTCATTGACTTGTTGAATTAATTGCTCATAAAGAGCAATTAATTCTTCTCGATCATGTCCTTCACTCGCCAACGAGAAATCAGCCTCTAATGACGGACGGTCGTAATTGAGTCCCCAAAAGAGGATAAAAATACAGTAGCCAATCGAGAAAGCTGCTAGAAGATTTAATAAATATTGAAGGATGAGAGAGAGCCATTTCTTATGATTGTAAACGAGTTGAACCAAATAAAAAATAAGAGCGGCTATAAAGACTACGATGGCGATGTAGATCAGAAGTTCAAAAATTGAAAAAGGAACTAGAGCGCTCAAGCGACTTAGTTGTTTAATCCACCATTTATTGATTCCTTTGGAGTAATACGTGTCTATCATAGAAGGGAAAGCCGATAATACCGTTCGTAAAAGAGCAATAACAATCCCTAATCCAATACATAATAGCTGTCGTTTATAGGTATTCATTCTTTCTGTCTCTCCAATCATAAAGTATTTATCTTATTATAACAAAAAAGGATAATTGAGGTAATTATCTATGGTGAAAAAACGAAATATCAGCAAAAATGATGAGAAAAAGTTTAAATAGTGAACTTTTTAGAGAAGATATGGTTGGATAGAAAAAATTTCATGAGGTGAGACAGATGAAAGAAAAGTTAATGAAATTAAAGACACGTATTAAATGTGCTTCAAACCAACAAAAGGCCTCATTCGTTATCAAAAATATCACGGTTATTGATGTGTTTCAAAATGATCGATTTATGGCTGATGTAGCGATAGAAGGGGGATATATTATTGGAATAGGGTCATATGAGGGAATCAATGAAATTGATGGAACCAATCAATATATTTGTCCAGGTCTCATTGATGCGCATGCTCATATAGAATCATCTCTTGTATCACCTAAAGAATATTATAAAGAAGCGTTAAAACATGGAATTACATCCATGATTATCGATCCACATGAAATTGCTAATGTGCTAGGGGTTAAAGGAATTAAGTTAATGTTAAACTTATCAAAGAATATTCCGTTTGATATGTATGTAATGTTACCGTCATGTGTTCCAGCGACAACCTTTGAAAATTCAGGCGCTACCTTACTCGCCGCGGATTTAAATCCCTTGTATTGTTATGAAAAAGTGATTGGATTGGCTGAGGTTATGAATTTCCCAGCAGTCCTCAATGGGGATGACGATATGTTACAAAAGTTAGTCGATGCCACAACCAAAGGTTATCGAATTGATGGACATGGGGCTAGTTTTGATTTGAACCAGTTAAATGCCTATATCACAGCCGGGATTTTAACAGATCATGAATGTCATACGGCTGAAGAAGTGATTGAGCGTTTACGTCGTGGGATGTATGTGTTAATGAGAGAAGGAAGTGTTGATCAAGCCATTAAAATTGCCGTTAATAGTGGATTGAAAATTGAAACAGCGATTCAGATGAGTACGTTAAATACAGCTGAATGCTATCAACTCAAAAATAAAGGAGCGATTGCACCTGGGTTTATTGCCGATTTTATTATTTTAGATGAGTTAGAGACCTTTAAAATTAATTCGGTTTATAAAAATGGTAAGTGTGTCGTGAGACAAGGACAACTTCAACTAGATGAGGAGCGTGAGAACAAACGTTTCATCTTTGAAAATACGGTTCATTTACCAGAAAACTTAAGTGAAAAATCGTTTGAAATTCAGGCGAGCAACTGCCAAAAGCTTAATGTCATTGAAATTATTCCAAATAAGCTATATAAGTCCAGATAAGTTTTTTACATCGTAAAAACTTTTAGCTGGACTATAGTCTGCCTTGCACGGCATAACCATCTCATATTTCGGTTGCTGTATTAAATGTAGAAAACATTTCTGTTTGTATATAGAAACGATTCATCGCCAATATGAATTAAAATCTCTAAATATGACAAACGACGTGAGATCATGTATTGAAGAAGATTTATTAAAGGTGGCAGTCATTGAGCGGCATCATCTAACAGGGAATATTGGTTTAGGGATGTTAAAAGGGTTAAAACTCCAAAAAGGAGCTATTGCAACAACGATTTCACATGATTCACATAACTTAATCGTTTGTGGAACAAATGATGCGGATATGTTAGAGGCGGCTAAACAGCTTAAAAATATAGGTGGAGGAATTGTTGTGGTGAATGAGGGAAAAGTATTAGCTCAAATCGCGCTTGAAATAGCTGGATTAATCACTGCTCGTCCAGCACATGAGGTCGTTTCTGAATTAAGTTTACTTCATGAGGCACTAGAACAGCTATCACCGAATCTAGGTTTTAATCCATTTTTAACGTTATCTTTTTTAACATTACCCGTTATTCCAAGTATTAAGTTGACGGATAAAGGTTTATTTGATGTGACAATCTTTGATTTTATTCCAGTGACAGAATAGAATTGTTCCATTTTTGCCTAATGATGCATATAATAAAGTGTTAATTAAAGGCAGAGCAGAAGTAGATGGGAGTCTAGTGAGCATGCCCTCCAAATGAGAGAGAGGGGATGAAAGTGTCATGAATATCAACCGTATTGAAGTTCTGATTTTAAATCATAAACAACAAGCTGTTGAAAAGTTTGGACGAAATAGCTCAGCAGTTCGCTACTATCAAGAAGGCGCCAATAGTGATCTGATTAATGATTTATACCAACATTGGTTTGGAATCAATGAAGCTTGTATTATTGCTCATCATTTAGCGACGCTCAATGATGAACAAGATGAAGTGAATTATGTTGTGGCGATTAATCATTTTAATACTTCAACGTCCTATGAACTGAAAAAATTAAAAGGCAAACGATTACGATATGTTTTTATCTTTTTTGATACAGATGAGGGTAATGCACGCGCCTATGTCTATCAACTTTTAAAGCCCCTCTTGTTACAAAATAAAACCCAACCTATTTCAGTCGATATCGATTATCATAACGTTACATTTTATTAAAAGAAGAGTGAGTCTCTTCTTTTTTTGTGCAAAAGCATCAAAGAAAAGTCATGAATAATAAAAATCGACAATATAATGAAATGAAGTAAAGTTTCATCGAATTAAAAAAATGAGGTGAAGAACATGATGAACTTTTTAAATAATATGAATTTATTGCCGAAAAATTTTATTGTGGCTAATATTGTCGAAGTGCTAAAAGAGGATCCTGATAATGGAGTAGAGAAATTATATGAAATGTCGGGAACTTTTATTACTGATTCTCAGATAAAGGCAATTAGTGGACAAATTAAAGGCTATTATGATAGCCATCCTTCGATTAAGCGATATGTTAAAAATATGATATATAATACGAATAAAACGTGTTTAAATCACTTTTTACAAAATATTGCAGTTAAAGAACTATGGGAGGGGCTTTCTATCCGAGAACAAATGTCACAAAAATATTCAGTTAATGTCCCTCACTCGCTCGTTATCAATATTGGGATGAATTGTTCTTTAGCGTGTAAAGGGTGCTTATGTAAATCAGATCCGAGTTTAGCGATGCCTTTAGCAGAGATTGATCGACTAGTAGCTGAAGCACGAGAGCTTGGCATTCATATTATCGTTTTAACTGGCGGGGATCCATTGATGAACGATAGCTTATTTAAAGTGTATGAAAAATATGATGATATGGAATTTATCGTTCTAACAAATGGCGTTTTACTGAATGATCAACGTTGTCTTGCCTTATCTAAACTAGGAAATGTTTTGCCGTTAGTCACCTTAGAAGGTGGAGGAGATGAAATTAAGCAATATATAGAACCTTCAACTTATCAAGAGATTCTAGCTTCATTAGATCGGATGAAAGCACATGGCATCTTATTTGGGGTTATGACACCAACAAAACAGTCTAACCTGAAATTTGTCACCTCAGATGACTTTATTTTACCTTTAATTCGTAAAGGCTCTCGAATGAATTGGTATGTGACAACCTCTCACGGAGCACCATCTGAACAGTTGGGGGCTAATGAATTAAGTGAGCTTGAGGCACGAATTTCATTTATTCGTCAGACACGACCTTACGTGACTATTGTATTAGAAAGTGGAAATCCATTTATTTGTCGTTGTGTCGTGGGGCCATTACTATTTCATTATGATTTTAACGGGCAACATCATGTGTTATTTTTCCCACAACTTAGTGTGAAAAATAGCCAAAATCAACCGCTCATTCAAGTGTTAAGAAAGATTCAATCTTAACATCTAAATCGAGTGATTGAAAAGAGAGGATTCATAGCGTATAATCATCCCGTAGCGTGAGAGAGGATGGTTTTATATGGCTCAGTGGTTAATTTTCGGTTTGCTTGCAGCGGTTAGTGCCAGTTTTGTTACTATTTTTACGAAACTCGGGATTCACCATTTAACCCCTACGTTAGCAACTTCAGTTCGAGCGATGATTATGGCCGTCTTTTTAGTGATTGTTTCTGCAACCAAAGGGGACTTCGGACACTTAAAAGAGTTGGTGACCTACAAAAAAGATTTTGGTTTCTTAATTTTAGCAGGAATTTCAGGAGCTTTATCCTGGTTGTTTTTAAATATTGCTCTAAAGACTGGAAAGACGTGGCAGGTGGCACCGATTGATAAATTATCGGTTGTGATGACAGTCATCGTATCTATTTTAATTTTCCAAGAAGAAATCACACTTAAAGGAATCATCGGCGTTATTTTAATTGCGGCGGGGTCCTTATTTGTTGCCTTAGCCTAAACAAAAAAACAGTTCTAGATAGACTAGAACTGTTTTTTTTGCTTACTTCCATTCATCAACGTTTGTTAAACCTTCGATGTCAGACGCTTTAAAGATAGGATTTTTAACTCCTTGTTTCTTTTGATCAGTATAATTTTTTAAGGCTTTAAATGCAAACTTACCTAATAGTAAGATTGCGATTAAGTTAACAATCGCCATAAATGACATAAATAAGTCAGCTAAATCCCAAACGATTGCGACTTTTGTCAATGAACCAAAGATAATCATTCCAACTACGATAATACGGTAAGCGACCAACCAGAATTTTTTTGCACTCATAAATTCGATATTTGACTCACCATAGTAGTAGTTCCCAATAATTGAACTGAATGCAAATAATAAAATACAGAAGGCAACAAAGTAGTTACCGATTACGCCAATTTGTGAGGTTAAAGCTGCTTGTGTTAACTGAATTCCTGTTAAGTCTGAATCCGCATAAATTCCTGATAATAAAATCACGAATGCTGTACAGCTACAAATTAAGATGGTATCTGTGAAGACTCCAAGCGTTTGAATTAAACCTTGTTGAACGGGATGGTTAACTTCTGCTGTAGCAGCTGCATTTGGGGCAGATCCCATCCCAGCTTCATTTGAGAATAACCCACGTTTAACCCCTTGAATGAACATGACCCCAAAAGCACCTGATGCGAATGAGCTGAAGTCAAAGGCATTAGAAACGATTAAACTGATCATTGCTGGAATTTTGGTGATATTTAACGCAATCACTAAGAGGGCTACTAACACATAAGCAACGGCTAACACTGGGACGATAATTTCAGAGACTTTAGCAATACGTTGAACTCCTCCAAAAATCACGGCAGCTGTTACAATGGCTAAGATAATTCCCATGAATAATTTATCCATACCAAATGCTGTTTGGAATGCTTCTGTAATCGTATTTGCTTGTACGGCATTAAAGACAAATCCAAAAGTGATTGTAATTAAAATTGAGAACAGTAACCCTAACCAGCGTTTGTTTAATCCTTTTTCAATATAATAAGCTGGTCCACCACGATAAGCTCCTGACGCATCTTTCACTTTATAAATTTGCGCTAATGTACTTTCGACAAAACTTGAAGCTCCACCAATTAACGCAATGATCCACATCCAGAATACTGAACCAGGCCCTCCAACAGCAATTGCTAAGGCAACTCCTGCAATATTTCCTGTTCCAACACGTGAGGCAGTACTAATACAAAAGGCTTGGAAAGATGAAACCTTTCCATCTTTTGATGATTTTCCAACGCCATCCCCTAATAGCTTAATCATCTCTTTTATCATTCTAAATTGTACAAATTGCGTTTTGAAAGTAAAATAGAACCCTGCGATTAATAATAAAATAATTAATAAGTATGTTCCGATGTACGTATTCCCAAAACTAATCAAATCGCTTAGGAATGCTAACATACGTTCTCCAATAAGTTGTAATTTTTCCATAATGAGCCTCCTTTGTCTGTTATGTCTACATCATTTTTTGACACTCCGAAGATAAGTATACCGTAAAATGTAGAATAATGGAATAAAAGTGAAGTTAAATGAAAAAAATAGAAAATTAAAAAAGACCTCTAGAAAAAAGTTCTAAAGGTCTTTCATCATTAGCATTTAAATGGTTCGAATCCCGTAATAATTAACGTTGCCCAATCAGAATTATCTGTTGTTTGCCAATTGAATTTAACGTTTAATTTTTTTAACCAGGCATTTAATCCTGTGGCTGTTTTTCCATCTGTAGCCGCTTGACGACCGAATGTTTCTTTAATGTACTCTAATAATTCTTTTTGTTGTGTAGCATCTAATTCAACTTCAACTAATGATTCCATGTGATCACGTACGATGGCATAAGACGCTTTATCATCACGATATAAATCATTAACTAATACTTGACGTTCGCGATTTAACTCTAAAATCACTTGTTTAATTTCTTCATGGTTATTTAAATATTTCTTAGCAATGTTCATCGCTTGAATTTCTTGATCGATTTTTACAATACGCTTTTCAATAGCTGAACTCTTCATAATCTCACTTCGCATTTCTAATAGTTTTTCTTAGCTTTTGCATTATATCATTCATTATGAGTCGTCGCAATCATTATTTTACAAAATATGCAATTCCTATACTACCAGGGCCTACATGACAACCAATGACCGGTCCAATGGATTGAATCTGAATTGGCGTATTTAGTTCAGATTCAATTTGTTTGGCCAATTCTAGACCTTCATCTTCACAACTAATATGATGCACGAAAAGACCTCCTAGTTCATGACCATCAAGGTCTTCTTTTAATTTGTTAATCATGCTTAGAATAGCTTTTTTCTTCGTTCTCACTTTTGTAAATACTGTCGTTTCACCATTTTCAACGGTTAAGATTGGTTTGATTTGAAATAGATTTCCAAGTAGAGCGGAAGCCCCTCCAATTCGGCCACCTTTCTTTAGATAATCTAGGGTGTGTGGTGTGAATAAAAAACGACTGTTATGTTGCACGGTGTGAATAAGCGATAAGATTTCTTCTAAAGATGAGCCTGATTGGGCTGCTTTAGCAGCTTCCATCACGATTAGCCCCATTTGCATACAGTTCGTTAACGAATCAAAAAGTTCAATTTTTGCATCGGGATTTGTTTCGAGGATTAAATTTTTAATCAAATGTGCACTTGAATACGTTCCACTCATTTTAGAGGAAAGAAAAATTCCGAGTACCTCATGTCCTTCGTTCGTTAATTGCTCAAAGGCAGCTAACATTTCATCTGGACTTGGCTGAGAAGAGGTTGGAATGGCTGAAAGGTGAGGGAGTTCCTGATAAAACTCATCTAGATTTATTTCTACTTCTCGTTTTGAGGAGGTATCCGTGATAATATTAAGAGAAATAATGGTGATATCGAGTTTTTGACGAATAGATTCAGGAATGTATGATGTACTATCGGTAATAATTTTAACAGACATATGAGGCCTCCAATCATGTTTGTGTTAAATAGGATTTATTGATAAGGTTAATTATATCCGATGTAATCTGAAAAAATAAGGTTTTTCACAAATTTCCCATTAATTTTTTGAATATAGCAGAAATGAATCGAATTAAAGCTGTGAAATAGGAGTGAAAGAAATGAATATTTATATTGATGCCGATGGATGTCCTGTCGTGAAGGAAACTATTAACGTCGCGAAACAATTTGAAATTCCAGTGATTATTATTTGTGATGCTGCTCATTATTTTATGCATGAGGGAGTTCAGACGATTACAGTCATGCCAGGCTCAGACGCGGTGGATTATGAAATTATTAATCGATTACAACCGGGTGATTTAGTCATTACACAAGATTATGGCTTAGGTGCGCTTGTATTGGCCAAAAAAGGTTATGCGATGAATCAAAATGGCCGTACATATGAGGATCATAATATTGATCAGCTATTATTTACCCGTCATCTTTCGTCCAAGTTACGTCAATCTGGTCAGCGTTTAAAAGGACCAAAGAAACGAACGAGAGAAGATACGCAACAATTTATCTTAGCTTTAAGCAATTTTCTTAAATCAACACAAGAAGGGCAGTCACATTAGCCCTCTTACCAAAAGGCGAAATTTAAGGTATAATAGGAAAGCTTATGTTTTTTCATGGATCATGATAAAATCACGCAAAGGAAGGAAAAAGCTCATCTTTTGAGATTGGATACGAAGAGGTGAGGGATTGGAGGTTTGTTCATGATTGCTTGGATGATTGCGTTATCACTTATGGTGATACAAGTTCTTAACTTATGTACGATTTTAGTTATGATTTTTCGTCGAAGAGATGAACCGATTTATATTATTGCATGGACAATGATTATGACGTTTATTCCGTTTATCGGTTTCTTATTGTACCTTTTATTTGGACATGGACCGATTATTAAAGAAAAACGAACATTTTTAGATGCCATAGAAGAACACTACTATCAACAAGCCGTTGATTCACAACTTGAAATGATGGATTCGGTGTCAACAATACCATCATCCTATATGTCTTTAATAAAATTTAACTTAAATTATAATCGTAGCATTTTAACGCGCCATAATACGCTAGAGTATTTTAGCGATGCGAATGATAAATATGAACGTTTACTATCCGATATTGAACAGGCGCAGGATACGATTAACGTCCTGTATTTTATTATTCGTGGTGATGAAAGTGGAAAAGCTTTAATTAAGACTTTAGCTAAAAAAGCTCGTGAAGGTGTTAAAGTTCGCTTAGTTTATGATGATGGAGGAAGTTTTATGACGCCTTCATCAGTTTTTAAACCTTTAAAGGAGGCTGGAGGAACTGTTGTCAAACATTATCCCGCTAAATTTAAGATCTTTACATTAAATTGGAATTATCGAAATCATCGGAAAATTGTCGTGATTGATGGGACCATTGCCTATTTAGGAGGAATGAATATTGGTGATGAATATTTATCGAAAAATCCTAAATTTACGCCTTGGCGTGATGCGCATCTGCGAGTCACAGGGGGAGTTGTCCAATTGTTACAGCTACGCTTTTTTAAAGATTATGCGGCTGTCATTGAAGATGTCTCTGATTTAAATGAGGTGGAATCAAATATTGAGCGTTATTTCCGCTCCGTTTCATTGGATGAAGATGAGACATTTATGCAACTGGTTTGTGATGGTCCTGACCAAAAAACAGATCATATGCGTGCTGCCTATATTAAATTAATTATGACGGCAAAAAAAAGTATCTGGATTCAATCACCTTATTTTATTCCAGATAGTGAATTTTTACATGTTTTAAAAATAGCTGCCCATTCAGGAATTGATGTTAAAATTATGATTCCCGTCATTCCGGATAATCATTTTGTTCATCGAACGACAACATCGTATATCAAAGAGTTACTCGAAGCGGGAATTGAGGTATACTTTTACGAAGGATTCTTACATTCGAAAATTATTATCATTGATCAAGAAATGGCAACGGTGGGGTCAGTTAATATGGACGTTCGTAGTTTTAGTATTAATTTTGAATTAGCTGCTTTTATTTATAACGATACGATGGCTAAACAATTAGTGGAGCAGTTTAAATTTGATCAAAAAGATTGTCGTCGCTTAGACTTTGAATACGAACAAAGTAAATCATGGTTTATGAAAGCAGAAGAATCTGTTTATCGACTACTTTCAATGTTAATGTAAGAGAGAAAAAAAGGAGATAAAAAATGAAACATAGATTAGGTATGCGTACGATTAAAACGGCAATTGGTGCGACCATTGCAATTTTAATGGCCCAGTCATTAGGGTTAAAATACGCCTTATCAGCAGGGATTATTACCGTCTTAAGTGTTCAAAATACCAAGAAAAAATCGTTAGAAATTGCTCTTTTACGATTAAATTCGACGCTGCTTGCGTTAGGAATTAGTTGTATTTTATTTTTGTTATTAGGGTTTCATCCAGTTGCCTTTGGTATCTACTTATTAATTTTTATTCCAATAGCTGCTCATTTTAAATTAAGCGATGGGATTGTTGTGAGTTCGGTTTTAGTCACCCATTTACTAGGTGAGGGGTATGTTAATTTGTCGCTCTTAATCAATGAATTGATGCTGATGTTCATTGGAGCAGGAATCGCCTTAATTTTTAACTTATATATGCCAAAAATGATACATCAAATTAAGAAGGATCAAGATGACATTGAGGAACACTTACGTACTGTTTTATTTTGTTTAGCAAATACGACGAGAAGTCAATCGGTGTCAATTGACGAAGAAGCTTTATTTTTATCATTAGCGAATCGTTTAGAAATAGCACGGCTTCGTGCAGAACAAAATCGTCAAAATTACTTATTTGATGAGATGACGTATTACGCACAGTATATGGAGATGCGCACGATGCAATATCACGTCTTAACGAATATGCGACAAACGCTTGGAAAAGTAGTCATGACACTTGAACAGTCAATCATGCTAGCTGATTTAACTGAACATATAGCAATGAGTTTACATGAATTCAATACAGCAGATGACTTGATTAAAAAGACAAAAGCAGTCTTAACGAGTTGTCGAAATCAAGAGTTACCAAAAACTCGTGAAGAGTTTGAAAATCGTGCGATGCTATTTCAATATTTGAATGATGTGATGCATTTGCTTGAAATTAAGCGCCAATTTATTGCGAATTTAACAGATGAACAAGTTCGAAAATTTAATCCGTATGCGCTTGAAGAAGCTATCAATTAAAAAAGATGACGTAAAGGTCATCTTTTTTAATTTGAAGCAGCAGAAATAAACTTTCCATGGCTCACTTTCATTTCTTCAAATTGAATCTTAAATTTCTTTTGATATTTTTTTAACGTACTTAAATCTTTATCTGTTACGATACAAATTGACTTACCTGAGGCGTTTCCTCGAGCTGTACGTCCAGCACGATGTAAATATTCATTTGGATTTGATGGACAATCTAAATGAATGATATGGGTCACTTCAGGAATATCTAGACCACGAGCCGTTAAATCTGATGAAATTAATAATTTAATTTTTCCGCTACGGAAGGCATCTAAGGCGCGTTTGCGTTCTTCTTTCTTAATGTTTCCACGCATCATAAATGTTTCTTTTTGGTGATAATTTAATTTTTCTGCAATTTCTTGCATTGAATCATTTTGATTAACAAAGATTAAAGCACGTTGTGGTTCTTCAGCGACAATTAATTTACGTAGTAATTCAAATTTATCACGTCGATCACCTTTTAAGTAGAAGTGCTCAATATTAGGATTCATTTCTACTGTCTCAGCTGTTTTTAAAACCACCGGCTCTTTCATCAATGATTTGGCTAATTCTAAAGTATTATCACTAATTGAAGCAGAGAATAGACATAATTGTCGATCGCGTAATGTTGTTTTAATGATATCTTGAATCGTTTTCGTATTCGTATTATCTAATAAGCTGTCCGCTTCATCTAAGACAATTGTTTTAATCGTATGGGCTGTAATTTTTTTCTTTTTGATTAATTCAAGAATACGTCCTGCTGAACCCACGATGAAGTGAGGTTTTTCTTTAAGCTTTTTAATTTGTTTTTCAATGTTTGCTCCCCCAATAATTGTCGTTGATGTGACAGGTTCACCTGAATTAGCAGCTAGTAATTTAATTTGAGCATCAATTTGCATGACTAATTCGTGAGTGGGAGCTAAAATTAAAACTTGCATTTCACGTTTACTACTATCAATCAGTTGGAAAAGTGGCGTCACAAAAGCTAATGTTTTCCCACTTCCTGTATGTGATTGTGCAATCACATCTTGACGTGATAAAATAACGGGAATGGCTTCCGCTTGAATTGTTGTCGGTGTTGTAATGTTTTGTTTGGCTAAACCTTCAATTAATGAAGGATTTAGATTAAGAGTTTCAAATGATAAAGACATAGTCATCCTCCTTTTATCGTGTCATTTGACGGTTGGCTTAAAAAGGTTGGCTCGTCTTATTTATCGAATAATCCGCCACCTTTATGTTGTTTAATGCGTTTACGTGCTTCACCAATTTGTTTGTCAGGGCGTTTTAATTTATCTTGTTGTTTCGTTTTTTGACGTTTTTCTTCAATGATTTTTTTCATTAAATCCATATTTGTTGCCATAATTTGTTCTCCTACACATAAAATAATGATGTTAAAATTTTATTAACTCTCTTATTTTATAATATTTAAGACGTTTTATCTATTCTTCATGATCGATTTGTCGAAAAAAGTAAAGGTAATTTCAAGAATGCGAGGTATTTTTAATGAAAATTGGTTGTTTAGAAATTAAATTAGGTGCACCTTGGGTCCATAGTTTAAAGGAAAAGCGAATGATTGTAAGAAGTTTAGTGGCTAAAATTCGAAATACGTTTAATGTGTCGGTTCATGAAATCGATGATCATGATGTTCATCAACAGATTGTTTTAGGCATTACGACCGGTTCGAATTCAACAGCACAGCTTCAATCTGTTTTGGATCAGGTCATTAATTTTATTGAATCAAATTATGAGGTAAGTATCGATGAAATACAAATTGATATTTTATAATGTAGAATAACGGTAGAATTTTGGCACCTTAAATTGTAAACTTTAGTATAAGATAGTATAATTTGTTGTATTATGTTGTACTAAAGGAAGTGCTGTATGAATCGAATGAATAACCTCTCGCTCTCTTTTTTTAAGGGATTATTGTTTGTTGGAATGGCTTATCTTTTGATTAAAGTCATTGATCATTATGAAGTTTTATTTAATGGCATCAATGGAATGCTGGCAACCATTTGGCCCTTTTTGCTTGCCTTTGTTTTGGCTTATGCTTTTAATCCCATCATTGTGTTTTTAGAAAAAAAGTTTAAGTGTCAGCGAACAGTAAGTATTGCAGTAACGTATATTGGTTTATTACTTTTTTGCTATCTGGGTGCGAGTTTTTTATTTCCAGTTATCTATCAAAGTTCAAAAGATTTAGTTTCACAAATTCCTGGCTTTGCCAGTGAGATTCAGATTTGGCTAACCAACTGGACAAGTCAGTTTAAACAGATAGATGTTAGTGATTTAGCTGCAATTCAGGATCAAATCTTAAGAATTATTCCGAAATTAACGGATGTTTTAACGAACTCCTTAACATCTGTTATTGGGGTGATGTATCATGCGCTCATGGGGACAAGTAACGTTTTATTAGCATTTATTATTAGTATTTATGTGTTACTTGAGAAAGAAAAGTTTAGTTCAATCACAAGAAAATTAGTTAGTATTATCTGTCGACCTAAGCTAGCGACGCATGTTTTTCATATGGCTTACTTATTTCATTCAAATATTGGTAAGTATCTAATAGGGAAATCCATTGATTCTTTATTTGTTGGGATTTGTGCGGTGGTTGGTTTATCTTTAATGGGAGCCAAATATGCGTTGTTACTCGGTGTTATTTTTGGAATTACGAATATGATTCCTTTTATTGGACCTATTTTCGGGACATTAATTGCGGTTGGAATTAACTTTTTTTATAGTCCCTTCGTGGCTTTAATGATCCTCGTCTTTTTGTTAATTGTTCAACAGGTAGAAACTTTAATTATTGACCCTAAAGTTGTCGGACAAAAGATGGGGCTTAACCCCTTTCTTACGCTATTAGCTGTGACAATCGGTGGAAAATTTATGGGAATGATCGGAATGATTTTAGGTGTACCCATCATGGGAGTGATTAAGCTTTATTTTACTCAATTTATTGATCAAGAGTATGAGAAGTTATATCTGTCCCCTCAAAAACAAAAAGAGGAATCGCTTGAAGAAGCAGTATAAATTCCTGCTTCTTTGATAATTCCTTCAGAGAATACCAGTAGTAGGTTAAATGCATAACTTTTAGTAACTGATGACTAGTCTAGAAGTTATGCGTTTTTAATAAACAAAAACAATATAATTATATAATAAAAAATTTAGATAATTCTCTAATAGTGTTGGGATTCAATTAATTAGAAAATGAAAAAGAAGTGAAACATTAATGATTTTTAGATATAGGGACAATAGGCAAATAGTCGTTAGAAATGATCAACGATGTCATTGAATCACTAGTATTCTGATGATTAAGGATGAAAGAGGCTTCGATTTTTCTGTATTTAAAGTGAAAAAAAGCGATAGACCCATTGAATGTCTATCGCTTTTTTAACTTTAAGATGTAACAGAGGCGAATGATTTAACCTAAAATACCTGCTTTACGTCGTTTACTTTTTCCTTTTTGTCCTTTGACCATTTCACGACTTGGTAATAATTGTGCCTTTTGATTGGCTGTCGCTTGTTTTTTTTGTTCTAATAATGCTTTAATTGATTGTTTGGTTTGACTCATCATAGATGCTCCTTTCTAACACATTTTATCTTCATTCTATCGAAAAATGATGTTTTTGACTAGTCTTCTTCATAAAAAAGACTTGATTCTTTCAAGAAAATTAGATATAATGTAATGGATATTGTAAAAAATAGATATTTTACTATAAGTGTTGAACCCCCACTTTGAACAAACTTCAAATTGGGGGTTTTTGTATGCAATTTTTAAGAAAATCAGTATGTTAGAAAGAGGGATTTTATGACAGAAAATAAACGATTTTATAAGCGATTGTTAATTCTAACGTTACCAATCGTCATTCAAAACTTAATTACAACCTCATTAAATATGTTAGATACCTTAATGATTGGTAATCTTGGTGAGGTACAGTTAGCTGCTGTTGGAGTTGCCAATCAATTTTATTTCTTATATAGTTTACTTGTGATGGGAATAGGTGCCGGGTGTTCCATTTTAATTGCCCAATTATGGGGGAAAAAAGATGAAGAGAAAATACATTCGGTTCTAAAACTTGGTTTAATCGGAGCCATTGGCTTTGCACTTGTTTTTATGATAATTGGCTTCTTTGCTTCAGAGACGATTATTGGATTATTTAATTCAGATACGGAGGTTATTCGTCTAGGAAGTGACTACTTACGTATTTCTATTTTTAGTTATTTTGTCTCAGCCTTGTCGTTTGTTTACGCCGGGGCGTTACGAAGTATTGGAAATAGTGCTTTACCCATGTGGGGGAGTTTAGTTGGGTTAGTGATTAATGGTGTCTTAAATGCTATTTTAATTTTTGGTTTATTAGGGGCTCCTGCCTTAGGTGTTTCTGGAGCGGCGATTGCAACATTAATTGCACGTATTGTTGAATGTTTAATTATTTTAACGGTCGTTACGTTAAAAGTTAAGCCGCTTCGTTTGTCATCTAAAGATTTTAAACACATTGAAATACCGATGGTGAAACTTCTTTATCAAACAGCTTTACCAGTTGTTTTAAATGAAGCTTGCTGGGGGCTGGCGAATATTACCTACACGATGATTTATGGTCATATTGGAGTGAATGCTATTGCCACGACGCAAATTACATCAACGATCATCAACTTATTTACCATTGTCATCTTTGGAATGGCACATGCCTCAGTCGTTATCATTGGGAATGAAATTGGAGCTAATCGTGAGGAAGAAGGAATTACCTATGCGAAAAAAATTATTCGTTTAGCTGTGGTGGTTGGAATTATTATGGCGATTACTTTAGCCGTGTTAGCTCCGTTCATTGTTCAAGTGTATAATGTGTCTGAAATGGTTCGTAACGATGCGATGAAGATTCTAATGATTTATGCTATTTTTATGTTACCGCGTGTTTATAACGGGGTTCAAATCGTCGGAATTTTACGCGGAGGGGGCGATGCTAAGTATGGTTCGATTGCTCAAGGATTATCGATGTGGCTAGTCGGAATTCCACTTGCTTTCATTGCAGCCTATGTGTTTAAATGGTCCATTTCTTCAGTAATTTTTTTATCGACATTTGAAGAAGTCTTACGTTTCTTTATTTTACGACGTCGTTTTAAATCAAATAAATGGATTAATAATATGGTTAAAGATATGGCTTAAAAACGTATTATTACAAAAATAGCTTGTCAGAGACACAATTTCCCGTTATAATAGTAAAAAATAGCAAAGATAACGAGAAGAAAGAGTAAATTTAGACGAACTTTTTAGAGAGCTGATGAGGGTGGAAATTCAGTAAGGATCGTTAAATTGAAGCAGTCTTTGAATCGCGCACTGAGAACTAAGAGAACTCTTAATGTAGGTGTAGCCGTTAACTCACGTTACGAGTTTCGAGTGGGTCAGATCACTATGATGTGGCTTATGAGGGTGGTACCGCGAAGCTAAACCTTCGTCCCTTTTGGGATGAAGGTTTTTTTTATTATTTGATACAGGAGGTTTAAATAAATGGAAGAAATCTTAGAGATTTTAGAAAAAAATAGTCGTTATACCGATGAAGAAATTGCAGTCATGGCTGGAAAAACTGTTGAAGAAGTTCGTGAAGCGATTCGTGACTATGAAGAGCGTAGCATCATCGCCGGATATACGACCTTAATCAATTGGGAAAATACAGGGAAAGAAACCGTGACGGCATTAATTGAAGTAAAAGTGACCCCACAACGCGGAGAAGGATTTGATAAAGTCGCAGAGCGTATTTATAATTTTGAACAAGTTCGTGCGTGTTATTTAATGTCTGGTGGATTTGATCTCACAGTCATTGTAGAAGGTAAAACGATGAAAGAAGTGGCGATGTTTGTTTCGGAGAAATTAGCTGTTCAAGAATACGTCTTAAGCTGTTCGACACACTTTGTCTTGAAAAAATATAAAGATCATGGAACGATCTTTAAGGAAAAAGAATTTGATGATCGAGAGGTAATCTTCTTATGATGCTAGAAAATATGATTTTAGAAAATGTAAAAAATATGCCCCCATCAGGGATTCGTAAATATTTTGATATGGTTCATGAAATGGAAGGGGTTATCTCACTTGGTGTTGGTGAACCAGACTTTGTAACCCCATGGAATGTTCGTGAAGCGGGAATTTATTCACTTGAAAAAGGGCATACCCATTACTCATCAAATGCTGGTTTTTTAGAGTTGCGTTATGAAATTTCACGCTATTTGTATCGCCGTTTTAATCTATCTTATCATCCAGAAAATGAAATTTTAGTGACTGTCGGTGGAAGTGAAGGGATTGATTTAGCATTACGTGCCTTAGTTGGACCGGGTGATGAGGTTATTATTCCTGAACCCAGTTTTGTTGCTTACAAAGGTTGTACAACCTTTACAGGAGCGACGCCGAAGGTGATTGAACTAAAAGCAGAAAATGAGTTTAAATTAACAAAAGAGGAATTATTAGAAGCGATTACTCCAAAAACAAAAGTTTTAATTATGCCATTCCCGAATAACCCAACAGGGGCGATTATGACAAAAGAAGAGCTTCAAGAAATTGTCGATGTTTTAAAAGATAAAGAAATTATTATTATTTCAGATGAAATTTATGCTGAACTAACTTATCAGACGCAACATGTTTCAATCGCAAGTTTCCCTGAAGTAAAAGATCAAACTCTTGTTATTAATGGTTTTTCAAAAGCTTATGCGATGACAGGATGGCGTTTAGGTTACGTGTGTGGACATCCAATTTTAATTAATGCTATGAAAAAAATTCACCAATATGCTATCATGTGTTCACCTACGACATCGCAATATGCTGCGATTGAAGCGATGAAAAATGGAGATACTAGTGTCGAGATGATGGTTAAGGAATATAATCAACGTCGTCGTGTGTTAGTCGATGGATTTAGAAAACTTGGTCTAGACTGCTTTGAACCACTTGGAGCGTTTTATGTCTTCCCTTGTATCAAGTCAACCGGCCTATCTTCTGATGAGTTTTGTGAGAAGCTACTATTAAGTGAGAAAGTACTAACTGTACCAGGAAATGCGTTTGGTGACTGTGGAGAAGGGTATATTCGTGCGTGCTACGCTTCATCAATGGAAAATATTAAAGAAGCGCTAGCGCGTATTGAGCATTTTTTAACAACATTATCAAAATAGAAAAAAAGGTGAAAGTTTGAAGCATCAAGATGAATGAGCAATAAAACCCGTGACAAGATTACTTATTCAATATTCTGTTCCTGCCATCATTGGGATGATGGTTAATGCCCTTTATAATGTGGTGAATCGAATGTTTATCGGGAATATCTAGGGGAGGGTCCACTTGCTATTACAGGAGTTGGGATGACTATGCCAATTTCTACAATTATCCTAGCATGTGGCATGTTGGTTGGAATCGGAACAACGGCTAATATTTGGACTAGATGGGGTGTGGCTCGCACAACCAATCTCTGATATATTAGCGATTGTCATTACTTTGATTTGTCTTTTACGAGAATTTAAAAACTTAAAACAAAAAGAATTGGATTGGTCAAAGATAAACGACTAAAAAGGAAGCCGTCATTAAATAAAATGACGGCTTTTATCATATTTGAAGGACGTGACTCATAGTTTTGAAAGAGACTCATCAAAAGGAGAGAGAAGATTGAAAGAAGTCGTATTAAAAATGATGATTCGATGCTTAATATCGATCGGCTTAATGATTTTCCTTATTAGTGGTGGTTTCTTTGTCATGCGTCAACTCTTTAGACAGTCTATTTTATCATCAGCGAATGAGTTAAATCACACTGGTGGAATCAGTGAAGTACGAGAAGTGCTACTAGGTGATATGTTACAATATATCGCTATTGAGGGAGAGAACATGGATAATCCGGTTTGCTTATTTTTACATGGGGGCCCAGGTTTATCTTTGCCTTATGGAATCAGTAGTCGGCATCAGTTGGAAACGATTAGCTCACATTGTACGGTTGTTTATTGGGATCAACGAGGCGCCGGAAAAACTTATAGTACCAATCCCTCAGACGTGTCTTTTACTTATGAACAAGTAGAGGCAGATGCTAAAGAGTTAATTACCTATTTAAGACGTGAGTTCGAGGTAGATCAAATCTATTTAATCGGATATTCATGGGGGAGTGTTTTAGGTATGCGACTTGTCCATGAAATTCCGGAGCAGTTATATGCTTATTTTGGCTTATCTCAAGTTGTTCATCCCCTTCAATCTGAACAAGTATTATATGATTGGCTCTTAGATGAATTTGAATCAACAGGTCATCATCAACTTGTTTCATCGTTAAAGCAATTGGGTCAGCCACCTTATGAACAAGCAAGTAGTCAAGAAACGTTTCAGCAAATTCTAAACCAAAGTAATGCGTATGTTAAATGGCGGGAGGGATTGCCAAATGTCAATGTTTTAAATTGGATCCGTCAAGTTTTAGCTTGCCCTGATTTAACATTGAAGGAAGCGTATGATACATTAATTGGAGCCTCCCATCAAACCTTACAGCAGAGTCAATATTGGTCCCAGTTGCAAGCGGTCAATTTATTTGAGGAAATAAAAGAAGTGAAAATTCCTATCTATTTTGCTACAGGTGTTGATGATTATATTTGTTCGGTTTCATTATTACAGTCTTGGGTTGAACAATTACAAGCCCCTAAAAAAGAGGTGCTCATTTTAGATAACTCGGCTCATTATTTTTCAAATGAAGATGAAAGTATAATCTATCAGTGGATGAAGGACCTCATTGCAAAGAAGTTTCCACAAGCAGAAGAAGCACCAGACGAAACAACGGTAGGAGATGTCTTCTCAAATTTATTACAATAAGAGCAAATGAATCTTATGGGGCATTTAGCTCTTTTTTTATGTTGTAATGTCTAAAGGTATAAAACTGTATATAGGTTATCACTTACATAAGAGGTTGACAAAAACGGAACATTTAGATGTGCTTAAATATTATGAAGGGTTAATTCATTATTCAGATATCTAACTGGTTCAAGAGGAACAGATAGACACTTCAAAACATCCAACTACGGGTTATGGTGATTTAGGGCTATCATTAAGCTTGGGTATTTGCTTAATTGTTGTTGGAGTGTGGATTCATCATCATAGAAAGATAAAAACATCAAAATAACGATAAAAGCGATGATTCATCAAGAGTCATCGCTTTTTTTGATAAGAATTAACACTTTGATTCATAATAAACATAAATGAATCGAGTGAGGTAGATTATGACTAAAATTAGTTTGTATCAATGGAGTATTATCGTTTGTTCGCTGGTGGTGGTTGTGATGACGATAATGCAATTAACACTAGATTTAAGTGCGTCAGTCAATCGAGTCTTTAATATTTTAGATATTTTAATTTGGTTGTTTTTTTTAATTGATTATACTCGCCGGTTAATAAAAAGTGAGAGTAAGAAAGAGTTTGTCAAAAATAACAAAATTGATTTATTAACAATCATCCCCTATTTTTCATTCTTTCGTATTTTAAGGGTAATTCGTGTGACACAAGTAGTTCCATTGTTCCATTTTGTAAAGGTTTTACGGGCGACGGCTATGTTAAGTAGTCTATCTAAGCGAGTAGGTTCTTTTTTTAAAACGAATAACTTTCATTATGTTGCTGGAGTGACACTAATTGTTATTTTATTAGGCGCAGGCAGTTTATCGTTCGTGGAAGGGATGGCGTTTAAAGATACCCTTTGGTGGTGTATTGTAACAGTGACAACCGTTGGTTATGGTGATATTGTTCCAAAAACAGGGCTTGGTCGGGTGATTGCGGGGATGGTCATGATTAGCGGAATTGGATTTTTAGGTGTTTTTACGGGAACCATTTCTACTTATTTTTTAAATCGACGAATAACGGACCACCAATCTCAGTATGTGACAGAATTAATTGAGAAATTGAATCATTTTGATGAACTGAGTGAAGATGAATTTAATGAGATCATGATGATTTTGCAAGTCATTAAAAAAGGTCAAAGTCAAATTTTGACCACTAATGAGAATGAGGGAAACATGAAGTCTTAAATATGATATACTTAAAAAGAGTGAGGTGAAGAAGATGCAACAACCTGAATTCATTGAAATTAATTCAGCTTTACGTTTAAGGACTCCTAAAAAATCCGATTGGGATTTAGCATATCCTTGGTATCAGAATCCAAACGTGATGTATTTGTCAGAAGGAGTGACTAATAAGACATACGAATTAGAACAAATTTATAATATGTATGAATTTCTAAGTACTCGGGGAGAGCTATACTTTATTGAGGTCAAGGAAAACGAAAATTGGTATGCAATTGGTGATGTGACACTATGGGAAGAAAATTTACCGATTGCAATTGGTGATGAAGAATATTGGGGACAGGGCATTGGAAAAGCAGTAATAAAAACGTTATTAAAACGTGCAAAAAGCCTTGGTATGACAAAAATTTCAGTTCCGGCTATATATCATTATAATATCGGATCACAGCGATTATTTGAATCATGTGGATTCAAAAAAGTAGGGGAAAATGCAACTGAGAAGTCTTACGAGAAAATCATCAAGTAAGCGCATTGACACCCATTTAAAGGGGATTTATAATTAACTTAATAATTAGATATTTTTCTAATTATACTGAGGGGGAGAATATGGTTAGTATTAGTTCAATGATGATGATGTGTTTGACACTTATTATTTGTTTTGGGGTTCCACTTGGCTTATTTTGGTTTATTAGACGACGCTATCAAGCATCCATTAAAAGTTTTTTCGTTGGGCTGATTGTTTTTATTGTGACTACACAAATACTAGAAGCTGTTGTTCACGTTTATTTATTAAAAGTGAATCAAACAACATCAATTTGGCTCATGCAACCTATCATCTACTCGTTATATGGTGGTTTAATGGCAGGGATATTTGAAGAAACAGGACGTTATTTTAGCTTTAAGTGGTTTTTGAAGAAAGAAAATCGAATCCAAGATGGAGTCAGTTATGGGATTGGACATGGGGGAATAGAGGCCATGCTCATTGTTGGAACAACGTATTTAAATAACTTGATTTTTTCAATTCTCATTAATCAAGGATGGATTGAGAAACTTGGATTAAGTGCTGAATTAGAAGAGACCGTTGTGACGCAACTCACACAGATTTCTCCGATAATTTTTGGATTGGCCGGCTATGAACGGTTGATGACGTTCATTATTCAAATTGGACTAAGTCTTCTCGTTTTTAAAGGTGTTCGAGAGCAAAAAATTTGTTATTATGTGTTAGCTGTGTTCATACATGCTATATTAGATGTTCCAGCAGCTTTAGTGCAAGTGAGGATGTTTAATATTTATGTCGTCGAAGGTTTCATAACATTAATTGCGATTGGCTTTATCATTTTTATGGTTAAGCAGTTTAAAAATTATCATGAAGATTTAACAAAAGTCGAAGATATTGAACTTGAAAAATACAAGCAGGCTGGATACTAAGTTATAACATAAAGGAGGTGTGCCGTTAGCTGATTGGTTAGCAACGGAAAGAAGCTGTGAATAAAGCATTTCAAGCATTAGCGGACCCAACAAGACGTACGATTTTAAAAAAATTAAATAAAGGTGAAATGACAGCCGGTCAAATTGCCGATTGTTTCGATATGAGTAAACCCTCGATTACACATCATTTAAATATTTTAAAAAATGCTGATTTGATCCAAAGTGAAAAGCGTGGACAATTTGTTGTATATACGTTAAACACAACGGTAATCGGAGATGTTCTTGGTTGGTTTTATGAATTTACACATCGTATCTAAGTAAAGATGGTCTAAAGATTATTCTTAGACCCTCTTTATTTTTTTACATAATTTATACTGTTATTTCCATTTCTTGTGATAGAATGGTTTGATTAATTTGTGGAATAATAAGTGAACAGATAGTAAAAGGGTGGGACATAAATGGATAATATTCAGATTGTATTAAATTATTTTTCGGAGTATGGTTTAGTGTTTTTATTTTTGATCGTCTTCCTAGAGTATATGAATTTACCTGGGTTACCAGCGGGAATTATTATGCCTGCAGCAGGAATCTTAATCGCAGGGAATGATATGGATTTTATTACAGCGCTAGTTATTTCAGTCATTGCCGGTTTATTTGGAAGTTATGTATTATACTTTATTGGTTATTTTCTAGGAAAGCCCATTTTAGATAAATTTTATGAAAAATATGAAAAAATCAGACCTTCGATTAATAAGGCGATTAGTTATACCGATAAACATGGAAGTAAAGGTGTTTTTATTGCTCGGCTAATTCCCGTTGCAAGAACGTTAGTGTCGTTAACGGTAGGAACCGTACGTATGAATTTTCTAACATTCACGATTTATTCCGTGTTTGGAATAACCATTTGGAATTTAATCTTTATTTATATGGGATATGCCTTTGGCTATTTTTTCTTAAAATAGGAGAGAGGGGTTTTGGGTTAAACGACTGGAGGCTGTCTATATGATTACTGTTTTTTTTGCGATATTTCGAATGATTAACTTGATATTAATCGGGATCTTAATTTTTTATAAACGAAAAGATCCAGCTCTATTGCTAGCTTGGATTCTCCTTTTGTTATTTTTACCTCCAGTCGGATTTGTTATGTACCTTTTGTTTGAACGAACACCAGTTTCTAGAAAGAAGATGTTGTTTTTAACAGAATATACTGATCAACGTTTGGAACGTCAAATTGATTATCAATTCAGTGAGTGTGTTGCATCGGTCATTGCGTTTAATGAAATTTATAATGGAAGTCGCTTATTCATGTATCATGACTGGATGTATTTTGCGGATGGAAAGAGTAAGTATGATCAATTATTTATCGATATTGAGCAGGCGACACAATCCATTCATTTATTATATTTTATTGTCCGTAAAGATGAGGTTGGACAGAGGTTAATCTCTTTATTAGCCCAAAAAGCAGCAGAAGGCGTTGAAGTTCGACTCGTTTATGATAGTGCGGGTTGCTTTGGTACAACTTTAAAATTTTTTGATTCAATTATTAAAGCAGGTGGTCATGTTTATAAGTTTCATCCTCCCACTTTACGTCTGATTGGTTTAAATTATAATTATCGAAATCATCGAAAAATTGTTGTCGTTGATGGACGGATTGGTTATTTAGGTGGGATGAATGTTGGGAAAGAGTATATGTCACTCGATCCTAACTATTCCCCATGGCGTGATGCCCATCTTCGGTTAGTAGGCGATGCAGTTTGGGATTTACAACATCGCTTTTTTAGAGATTACTTCATGGTTTGTGAAGATAAACGTGATGAAGTACACATTCAATCCAATCTAGATCATTACTTCAGTGCTTCATTAGTGACGACCATCTGTCCAATCCAAATTGTCTCAGATGGTCCAGATACACCGACCGACGATATTAAATTAGCTTTTGTGAAAATGATGCAAACAGCAACGAAATCAATTCGCATTCAAACCCCGTATTTTATTCCCGATCAGTTGTTTTTAGAGACGTTAAAAATTGCTGCTTACTCCGGTGTTAAAGTCGAAGTGATGATTCCAACAATTGCCGACCATCATTATGTTTATCGCACAACTACTTCTTTTATTCATGAGTTACTAGAAGCGAATATTGATGTTTACTTATATAAGGGTTTTTTACATTCTAAGATTTTAGTGATTGATGATGAGATTTGTACCGTTGGATCGACAAACATTGACCAACGAAGCTTCAAGATTAATTATGAAGTAAATGCCTTTATCTATGATCAACTTTTGACGCATCGCGTCTCACATCAATTTGATAAAGACTTAGAAAATTGTTTATTAGTGGATGAATCTTACGAAAAAAATAAATCATGGGTTGTCCGACTTGAAGAAAAGGTTTACCGATTAGTATCCATGATTTTATAATATAGGAGAAATAAAATTTTTTAGAAAGGAGGGACATTTACCAAAACGATTTGATATTCTTAGGCTTAAAGATTAAATTTCAATGTTTTGGAAAGATGACATATGATAATCTTACTCTTTATAGTGACTCTCTTATTCATTTACTTTGAGCAAGAAGTCTTTTCAACCTCATTTTATAAATTAAAAACAGATAAACTAAATTTAAAAAAGGGCCCAATTCGTATTGTCCAATTATCAGACTTACATTCGAAATCCTTTGGTCGTCAAAATAGACGTTTGATTCAAAAAATTAAACGTTTAAATCCTGATTTTATTGTGACTACGGGTGATATGATTACCTCTACGGATTCAAATGGCAATGCTTTCTTAGATGTCGTTACCGCGTGCTCATCAAAATATCCGATTTTTTATATTGAAGGGAATCATGAGATAACGGCTAAATATGATACCTTAAATCAAGAAACGAAATGGTATGAAGCCTATTTAAAGTCTTTAGAAGATTTAGGGGTTCATTTATTAAATAATGAGTCTCGAAAAGTCACGATTAATGAGGATGAGCTGTATATCTATGGGCTTACGGTCCCATTAGCGCATTATTATTCTGTTCCCATCGATATTCAAAAACAGGTGAGTGTCAGAGCGATTAAAGAAGTATCGGAGGTACTTCCTGATTTAGAAGAAGGACATTTTAATATTTTATTAGCACATAATCCATTTTTAGCAAATCTATATGAACAACATGGATTTGATCATGTTTATTGTGGGCATGTTCATGGTGGAGCACTTCGATTACCGTTGATCGGTGGAGTCTTATCACCGGAGCGAAAGTTGTTTCCTAAATATAGCGCAGGTATTTATCAAATTGGAAAAATGAAGATGATTGTCAGTCGAGGGCTTGGACGTTTGCGTTTATTTAATCGCCCAGATATTGTCGTTATCGAGATTTATCCGAAGTAAGAGTGGAGTGAGAAAATGGTAATGTTAGATAAAATTGCAATTATTTCAGATATTCATGGGAATTTACCAGCGCTTGAAGCCGTTTTAAAGGATATTGATAGACGAGGAGTTTCTCAGATTATTTGTTTAGGGGATATGATCGGGAAAGGCCCTCATTCAAAAGAAGTATTAGAAGTGTGTCAAATCAGGTGTCAAAGAATTGTCAAAGGGAATTGGGAAGATTTTATTTCAGATCCGAAGACGGAAGCGACACCTTTTATTCAGTTTTATCGAAATCAACTAGGGGAAGAACGTTTAGCCTATATTCGACAATTACCTTCGGTGACAGGTTTTTGGATGAGTGGAAAATATATTCGTCTTTTTCATGCGAATCCACATAGTTTATATGATCGGGTTTATGCGACCTCTCCACTTGAAAAACGTTTAGCTTTATTTGAAGTCCCAAAATTACCATCGACTGAAAGCAGTTCAAAAGCCGCTGATATGATTGGGTATGGTGATATTCATGAAGGATATTTGCAACATTTAGAGCAAGGACGCGTGTTATTCAATGTCGGAAGTGTTGGAAATTCATGTGATTCAATTCCAATGGCAGCTTATGTAATCTTAGAGGGGCATCTTCATCGTCGGGAAGAGGCTGATTTTTCGATTCAATTCTATCGTGTTAAATATGATCGTATGAAATCCATTAGTGATGCCATGAAAGTAGAGATTCCTGATCAAGAAGCATATATCAACGAAATTAAAACAGGTTTATATTGTCGTTAGAAACATCCAATAAATTAAGGATGTTTTTTTTTATTTTCAAAAAACTGGAATACAAACTTTTGGATAAAGTGGTGAAAACTAAAAAAGTCAGTTTATTCGAAAGGAGATTTTAAGATGAAAAAAATAAATATGACATTAGGTGCTATCTTTTTAGCAGCCACACTTAGCTTAACGGGTTACGCAAAAGAATCAACAAAAGAGATGCCAACGCCACCTGCTTTAACTGAAGAGCAAAAAGGAGAGAAGGCAAAACAATTTGAGGCTGAGTATAAACAAATGCAAGAGAAATTTAGTGCTTTAACAGATGAACAGAAAAAAGAAATTTATGATCTCTATGATAAGGTTAATGTTGCAAAAATTAAATTATTAGATAAGTATGTGGAACTAGGATTAATGACAGATGAAGAGGCAAAGTCTATTCAAAAACATATGTCTGACGTTTCAGAAAAAATTCGAAGTGAAGGTCAGTTTATCGGGTTTAAGGCCCCACATTTTCCTAAACGTGCAGAAAATAATCAACAAAATAGTCAAGATGTTGAATAATTTAGCTATTATTTACCAACAATAAAAATGTGATGAAGAATGCCCATCTTGATTTTTGGGGCATTCTTTTATCTACCCATTAATCATCATGTAACGATGCCAATTAAAGGCTGGATGCATATGATAAAATAAGAGAATAAGACATGAGGTGATTAGCTATGAAAGAACGAAAGCGTCCATCGCTTCGACCAAAGCAGCGAACGATTCCTTCAAATATTCATCACACGTATAAATTAAAAATGACGGATCAAGAACAAAAAAGAAAAACGTATTTTGCAAGATTAAGAGGTTATCGTGACCGCCAATAAGAGCCACGATAACCTTTTTTTTATATTTTAAATTAAAGTAATTATAAAATTAGACAATACTCTAATTAATTGACAATAAAAAAAATCCAACGAAAAATGATAAAACATCGCCGATACAATAAAGTCAAACAATAAAAAATATAACCATTTGTGATAATTTTCGCATGTATTGTATTAAAAACTATCATGATGACTGAAATTTCTCCATAAACTGTATTAAAAAGATAGAGAGGAGAGGTGGGATGTTATTAAATCAGCAATTATGGTCTGTTTATCAAATGGCCAGTAATCGTGAATCAATTAGAGCACTTCTTCTTTATGACTTTGAAGAGGAAGACACTGACTTAGGTTATAAATTTATCGTAATTTGTACAGATCCTGCCAGTTTCTTTATAGACTTAAATTGGGTTAATGAAATTGATCCTGTTGGTCATATCGAAAAAGAACGATCCTTTTATCAAAGCAGTCATATTTATTTTAATTGCTGTATCATCTTTAAAACAGCATGGAGCAGCCAATTTATTTTTATTATAAATGATGAAAAGAGCTATTTTTTTAAACAATCTAAAATAATTGTTTTTATTGATCGTGATTTCTTAATTAAATCGGAGCGAATTCGAATTGAGGCGATGAACTTTGGACAATGGAAGGAACCTCCAATAGAAGTTGAACTTCGAGCGTTAGTCTCCGATTTTTACGAAGAAATTCTTCAAATATGCCGGTTGATTAAGCAACAACCTTTTTATTTCACACTATCGTCACCAGAATTTTGTATTGAATGGACGATTGTTCATTTCGTCCAGTGGTTGAGCTATTTTGGAGTATGTTTTTCAGTAGACGAATTACAAGACATTAATGCTTTAATCAACTCTCCATCGAAAGTAACGGAAGTGATTTCCTTTAAGCAACTTTCAAAATATATTCAGTTAGCAACCCACCTACTAGAGCTTTATTGTGACTACACGAACTATAACTATCAGACCCCGCAGATTGTCCTGTTAAAAGAATATATTGATATCATTCTAAGACAAGAAAACGTTAGATCTGAAGGTTATAAAATGTCATTGGTTCGGGTAAATTAATAGTGATTTGACAGTTCTTTACAAAAAGCCAAGCGTCTCTCGTTTCTTATATGAGCAATTTATGGTAAAATGAAGAGATAAGTTGAAAATAGGAGTGTGAGTAGCGTGAATTTAAACCAAACTATGATTAAAAATCGAGCAGCTAACCCTGCTGTTTTTTCGCGTGCTCAATCTTTTTATAACAGTGGGGGAAAAATTCAATACTATGTAACTTACGATCCAGTCGATCTCTATCAAATCTTTGCAGAAGTTGAAGATGATAACGAATTACATCATATTTTGATTAATTTAGATGAAAAGAGTAAAGTGATTCATGATCAATGTGATTGCGGAACATTTTTATCAAACTTTGGTTCATGTAAGCATGTGATTGCGACACTGTTGAAGGTCTATGATGATCAAGTGCGTAATAAACTTGTTATTCACTCCACAGGAGATGAAGAAGAAGGCCTCATGGACGAGTTATTAGCGGCTTATGAATCACAATTAACAACAGAGATGAATTACGAGATGTATACAAAAGATGTCATGATCTATCCAAAATTAATCATGAAATCACAACAAGAAGCCTCAGTTGAGGTCTCTGTCGGCATTCATCGTCCTTATGTTGTTCGCGATATTTATAAGTTAGCCAGCGATATTTGGAATGAAAATGTCGTAAGCTATGGGAAAGAGCTTCAATTTAAACATGCGATTCAACATTTTGATGAGGGGTCACGTCCATTTGCGAGCTTTATCTGTGAAATCGTCAAGGAATATGATATTTATGCAAAACAGCTTCCATTACTAGGGCCTGTGAAGTCAACTCGTACGTTAATCTTGACCCCTAGTTGGTTTGATCGGTTTTATGACTTATATAAACGTCAAACGATTGCATGTGACATCGAGGATTTATCAAGTGAAATGATAACCCTCCATCCCTATGAACCAGCGATTGAACTTCGATTAACACAAGAGGATGAAGACTATTATTTATCGCATAATCTCGGAGCTTTTAGAATGATTCAAGGGCAGAAATACATGTATCTTCTTTGTGAACGAGAAGCCTATCGCTGTGGAAGTAAATTCATCGATCAAATGCTCCCAATCTTACAAACACTCATTCAGTCACCTCGTTTTGAGTTGCGTATGAATGAAGCTTATATGGGAAAATTTTTATCATTAGTCATGCCCAAAATTAAAAACTACATTCGGGACACATCTTTAGATGCGCTTTATGAACGGTTTAAAGTTTATCCATTAGTGATTAAATTTTATTTAGACTCATTAAAACGAGGAAATATTGGATTGAATGTCCAATTTTGCTACGGTGATACGGTCATTCAGGCAAATGATCCAAATTCATTTGAACACAGTACGTCTATTTTACGAGATGCAAACAAAGAAGCTCAAATCTTAGCTCTCTTAGAACAATATCAATTCCAAAAGCAATCTAATGGAACTTATCTTTTAGCGGAAGAAGAAGCGATTTATTCATTTTTACATGATGGAACAGCTGAATTAAAGCAGTTAGGAGAAGTTTATGCTTCTGATACGTTTAAAGCGATTAAAATAAAAGAGCCTAAATCATTCTCAGTTGGTATTCGTTTGAAAAATGATTGGCTGAGCTTAAATTTTGAAGATTTAGAGTTTGGACCATCTGAGTATAAAAAGATTCTAGCCTCGTATCGCCAAAATAAGAAATATTTCCGTTTAAAAGATGGTTCATTCTTAAATTTAAAGAATGAGTATGTGGATACACTTGCTTCATTTGTAGATGATTTAAATCTAAATGATGACCAATTAGACGAGGAAGAAGTTTTAATTCCAAAATATCGAGCACTGTATTTAGATCAATTAACAAAAATTAGTCAGTCCTTACATGTCGAACGCGATGTTTCCTTTAAATCGATGGTTCGTGAATTTAAACAGGTGGAAGATGCTGACTTTACCGTGCCAGTTAATCTTCAAAAAACACTTCGTCGTTATCAAAAAACAGGCTATCGATGGCTTAAAACGTTATCAAAATATCAAATGGGTGGAATTTTAGCCGATGATATGGGACTTGGAAAAACATTACAGGTCATTTCTGTTTTATTATCTGAGAAGGGTCAATCCAATAAATCATCACTCATTGTGGCACCAAGTTCGCTCATTTATAACTGGGAGAGTGAAATTCATAAATTTGCTCCGGGGTTAACAACCATGATTATTCATGGCGATCCAGCGACGAGAAGGCAACTGATTCAAGACAGTTCTAACGTTGATATCGTCATTACATCATATGACTTAATACGTCGCGATGTGGAGAGTTATCACTCTCAAAGCTTTAGATACTGTATTTTAGATGAAGCACATTATATCAAGAACCATACGACGTTAAGTGCAAAAGCTGTGAAAAAAGTAAATAGTGAAATTAGATTTGCCTTAACTGGGACCCCCATTGAAAACTCATTATCAGATTTATGGTCGATCTTTGATTTTATCTTACCAGGATACTTTGGAACATACGCACAGTTTAGGAAAAAGTATGAAGTGCCTATCATGAAGCAACAGAATCTGAATTTATTAAGTCGGATCCATCAACAAGTGGCTCCATTTATTTTACGACGCTTGAAAAAGGACGTCTTAAAAGAATTACCTGAGAAGATTGAAACTAGTATGTACTGTGAGATGGATAAAACGCAACGTGACTTATATCACGCAATGGTTTATGAAATGAAAGAAGAAATGAATCAAGAGATTCAAGAGCAAGGCATTGAACGTAGCCGTATTAAAATCTTGGCACTTTTAATGCGCTTACGTCAAATCTGTTGTGATCCATCGTTATATTTAGAAAACTATAAAGGGGAAAGCGCAAAATTAAAACTTTGCTTAGAATTAGTCGATGAATGTATTTCTACAGGTCATAAAGTGTTGATTTTCTCACAATTCACATCCATGTTAGATATTTTATCTAAAGAGTTAACGGCTAAAGAAATCAAACATTTAATGTTAACGGGTTCAACGAAAACGAATGAGCGTTTAGCTTTAACGGAACAGTTTAATTCAGATGATACCCCTGTCTTTTTAATCTCTTTAAAAGCGGGTGGAACGGGATTAAACTTAACAGGGGCAGACGTCGTCATCCATTATGATCCATGGTGGAATATGAGTGCTCAAAATCAAGCAACAGACCGTGCACATCGTCTCGGTCAGGAGAAAACGGTTCAAGTATTTAAACTATTCGTTAAAAATACAATTGAAGAGAAAATTGAACGTCTTCAACAGCGAAAACGTGATTTAACTGAAGCAATCGTTCAAGAAGGAGAAACCTTTATTACTCAATTAAGTAGTGAAGAGTTAACCGCACTTTTTGAAACTGATGATGATTTTTAATTGACAAAGTGAGATGCTTTTCATACAATGATAATAAATAATAAACCTTTGATTGAGAAATAGTAGTTTAAGTGTCATTTTAAAGAGAGTCGATGGCTGGTGTGAATCGATAAATGTCTTAAATGAATGGGCTCATGAGTGGAACCTGAATAAAAAGAGTAAGGAACCCGGTAAACTCCCGTTATGAGTATGAAGTGGAATAAACAAGCATTTATTCTATTGAGGTGGTACCGCGGTTTTTATCGTCCTCTATCGATTGAGATAGAGGGCGTTTTTTTATTTAGATAAACAATAAAAGGATGATTAAAACTTAATAAAGGAGTCGAAATTATGGCAAGAATTTTATCTGCAATTCAACCATCAGGAACATTAACTATTGGAAATTATTTAGGGGCATTAAAAAACTTCGTGAAATTACAAGATGAGCATGAATGTTTATTTTTCATTGTTGATCAACATGCGATTACAGTCCCACAAGATCGTTTAGAATTACGTAAAAAAATTAAAGAGTTAACCGCATTATATTTAGCTTGTGGATTAGATCCAGAAAAAGCAACGATTTTCGTTCAGTCAGAAGTACCAGGGCATACGCAACTAGCTTGGATGTTAACTTGTAACACGTCCATGGGTGAATTAGAGCGCATGACTCAATTTAAAGATAAATCACAAAAGCAAGCCGCTAAAGGACAAGGAATCGGTGTTGGATTATTCATGTATCCAGTCTTAATGGCAGCTGATATCTTATTATACGATGTTGATTTTGTACCAGTTGGAGATGATCAAAAACAACATTTAGAGTTAACTCGTGACTTAGCAGAGCGTTTCAATAACCGCTTTGGAGAAACTTTCAAAATTCCTGAGCCATTAATCGCTAAGACAGGGGCTCGTATTATGTCATTACAAGAACCGACAAAGAAAATGAGCAAGTCAGATGATAACCCACGTAACTTCATTTTAATGACAGATGAACCGAATGTCATTCGTAAAAAAATTAAATCGGCTGTGACGGATTCAGATGGAATTATCGCATTTGACCGTGAAAATAAACCAGGATTATCAAACTTATTAGAAATCTACTCAGTGATTACTGGAGAATCAATTGATTCAATCGTGGCTCGCTATGAAGGATGCGGATATGGACAATTTAAATCTGATTTAGCTGAAGTAGTTGTCGCTGAATTAGAACCGATCCAAAATCGTATGAAAGAATTATTAAATTCACCAATTATTGATGAAGTATTAGATCGTGGGGCAGAACAAGCGAATAAACTAGCATTCAAAAAAGTAAAAAAAGTGGAACATAAAATGGGATTAGGTCGCAAAAAATAATCATTTAGAACGGATAGCTCAGAAAAGCTATCCTTTTTCTTTGATTGAGTAATCTATTAAGCACGTTTCTTAGCAACTTTTTCCGTCGAACATTCGGACTTAAGGACAGTTTAGTTCTATTATTGAACATTACTGGGGAAAGCGTTGACAATGTATGGCAATTTCAAATAAAATGAGAATAACTTGAACGCAAGATGAGTTAGATGGGGGCTAAATATGGGGAAAGTTTTGGTTTTTTTATTTGATGGGATGACGGATTATGAAATTACGTTTATTTGTCATGTCTTACATTCAGATGCAGGGAAAGATATTATAACGGTCGCTTATGAGGATCGTGTCGTCAAAGCACAATCAGGCTTCAACTTTGAACCTGACTGTACCCTTGCGGAAGTCGTTGATTTAGATACTGAGGGACTTATATTATGTGGGGGGCGAGAGGTTGATATTAAACCTTCACTAGTTAAATTAATTCAACGCTATCATGGTGAGCGAAAACTATTAGCAGCGATTGGAACAGCTGGAACCATCATGTTAGCTAAATCAGGTGTCTTAGATGAAGCGACTTATACAACACCTTTAACGCAGTGGTCAACGAAATACCAATATGTCTATGGAATCCAAGATCCATTCCCGCGCGATAATTGTATTGAAAAGCGACTCGTACGTGACAGACATATTATCACGGCACAAAGCATTGCTTTTTTAGATTTCACATTAGAAATTTGTGCTTGGTTTAAATTATTTCAAAACCATCAAGAGAAGCATGCGTTTGCGAAGTTGATTAAAGGAGCATAAAAAAAGGTTAACTCTGACATTGGAGTTAACCTTTTTTATATATTTAAGGGTTTTAATTCACCATGAATAATGATTTGTTCTTCTTTTATATATGATTCAATTCCTTTATATGAGCTTGGATAAAAATCCTCACATGCTATTAATCTCATAAACGAATATGAGGAATCATTCATAAAAGCGATTTGTGAATCGATCATGTCTTGTAATGATTGGAACACAGTTTTCATCTGAACTGATGAAAAAGATTGGGTAAATTGTAAAACGACGTGTTTAATTTCTTCTTTTATATATTTAACATGTTGCATTAATGTCATGTCTTGAGTTAGGCTTAATGGTTTGACGGTTTCATCAAGGTTCATTTGACTTTGTATGTTCATGATTGGCGTCACTTCTGAAGATGCAACGACGTTTGGTGTCTCATGACATCCAATCAGTAAAACAGTACTTGCAAAAGCTACAAATATCATTTGTTGTAGTCTCATATTGACCTCCATTGCTACACTTTTTGGCGAACGTTATTTAATTTAACACAAGATTTTTACAATGTAAATAATAAAAAACTAAAAAATGATAAAAATCGACCTTCAAAAACGCTTTTTATGTTACTTTATCCCATTTTATAATGAGGATGAGTTTAACGTAACGTTTGATTTTAAAAAGATAGTAAAACAATTTTTAAAGTTACTGATATTTCGTATAAAGCATGCTACAATACCATTAATTGGTAAAAGTTGTGTTTTTGATATAAGTCAGTCATAGATAGGGGGATGAGTTTGATGATTAAATATAATAACCGAACGAATTTAATGGAAGCGATTGAATTTAATTATTTATTAAATGATGTTAAAGATCCAAATCTTTATCGCGATGTTTATCCGTATGATGAAATTCCAAAGGTGACATTTAATCATACGCGGGTTCCTATACGTATGCCAGATGATATCTTTATAACAGATACATCATTTAGAGATGGACAACAATCACGCGCACCCTATACCGTTGATCAAATGGTAACACTGTATGAAATGCTACATCGTCTTGGTGGACCCCAAGGAAAGATTCGTCAAAGTGAGTTTTTCTTATATTCGAAAAAAGATCGAGAAGCCGTCTATCGATGTTTAGAATTAGATTATGAATTTCCAGAAATCACAGCATGGATTCGTGCGAATAAGGATGATTTTCAATTAGTTCATGAGATGGGATTAAAAGAAACGGGTATTTTAGTCTCTTGCTCGGATTATCATATTTTTAAAAAATTAAAGATGACACGTAAAGAAGCTTTTGATCATTATTTAGGCATCGTTAAACAAGCGTTAGAAGTTGGTATCATTCCAAGATGTCACCTCGAAGATATTACACGTGCTGATTTTTATGGATTCGTAGTACCATTCGCTATGGCGCTGAAATCATTAAGTAACGAAAGTGGTGTTCCTATTAAGGTGAGAGCTTGCGACACGATGGGATATGGGGTTACTTATCCAGGAGCGGCTTTACCACGCTCGGTTCAAGGAATTATTTTTGGACTTAATCATCATGCTCAAATTCCAAGTGAACAAATTGAGTGGCATGGGCATAATGACTTTTATAAAGCCGTTAATAACTCATCGAATGCTTGGTTATATGGAGCTAGTGGCGTTAATTGTACGATGCTTGGGATTGGAGAACGAACTGGAAATACGCCTCTGGAAGCGATGGTGTTTGAGTATGCCCAGCTGAAAGGAACACTAGATGGCATGGATCCTACTGTCATTACAGAGATTGCTTCTTATTATGAGCATGAAATTGGTTATAAAGTGGCGTCTAATACTCCTTTTGTTGGAAAAAACTTCAATGTGACTCGTGCCGGTATTCATGCCGACGGCCTCTTAAAAAATGAAGAAATCTATAATATTTTTGATACGGATAAATTTTTAAATCGTCCACCCCTTGTCTCGATTTCTGCTCATTCAGGATTAGCTGGAATTGCTCATTGGGTGAATAGCTATTATCAGTTAAAAGAAGAGGAGGCTGTAGATAAAAACTCAGCACTCGTCTGTCGATTAAAAAGATTTGTGGATCAGGAATTTGAACAAGGTCGAATTGGAATTATGTCAGATGAAGAGTTAGCCAATTATGTCGAGTTTTTAAAATCTAATGGGGGCGTTTTATAATGGGATTAACATTATCACAAAAAATTATTCAAAAACACCTGCTTCATGGAGAGATGAAAGCAGGAGAAGAAATTGCAATCAGCATTGATCAGACGTTAACACAGGACTCAACAGGAACGATGGCTTATTTGCAATTAGAAGCCATGAATATTGATCAAATCAAAACTAAACGCTCAGTTGCCTATATCGATCATAATATGTTACAAGTTGGTTTTGAAAATGCAGACGATCACAAATATATTCAAACGGTCGCTAATAAATATGGGATTTATTTTTCAAAGCCTGGCAACGGGATCTGTCATCAAGTTCATCTTGAACGATTTGGAGTACCTGGACAAACGTTAATTGGGAGTGATTCACATACGCCAACGTGTGGGGGGCTTGGCATGTTAGCCATTGGGGCAGGTGGTTTAGATGTTGCACTTGCTATGGCAGGTCAACCGTACTATTTAAAGATGCCCAAGATGGTTCAAATCAAACTAACTGGGGCACTAAGAACGGGTGTCTCATCTAAAGATATTATTTTAGAAGTTTTACGTCTACTAAGTGTCAAAGGTGGCGTTGGTAAAATTATCGAATACAGTGGAGAAGGGGTAAAGACATTAACTGTTCCGGAACGCGCAACGATGACTAATATGGGAGCAGAACTTGGAGCTACGACATCCATTTTCCCAAGTGATGAGCAAACATACGCCTTTTTAAAAGCTCAACAACGCGAACAAGACTTTACAGCATTAGTTGCAGATGAGGATGCTGATTATGATGAATCTTATGAAATTGATTTAGATGAATTAGAGCCACTTGTGGCCAAACCTCATTCACCAGATGCCATTTCAACCGTCGAAGAAGTGGGAGCTATAAAAGTCGATCAAGTGGCCATTGGGTCTTGTACGAACGGTTCTTATCTTGATTTAATGAAAGTCGCTGCTATTTTAAAAGGGAAAAGGGTGCATCCAGATGTCAGTCTGGTCATCTCACCAGGGTCAAAACAAGTATTAACGATGTTAGCTCAAAATGGAGCATTGGCAGATTTAATTGCTAGTGGGGCGCGAATTTTAGAATCTGGATGCGGTCCATGCATTGGAATGGGACAAGCTCCTGCCAGTCATGCCGTGAGTTTACGAACATTTAACCGTAATTTTTATGGACGATGTGGAACGTTATCAGCACAAGTTTATTTATGTTCACCTGAAACAGCGGCTTATTCAGCAATCAGTGGGACATTAGTTAGTCCATTGCAAGCAACAACGTTTGAGCACCCTTCATTCCCTCATCAGTTTGAAGTGTTAGATAATAGTATTATTTTACCAAACGAACTAAAACAAGACGTCGTTCGAGGACCTAATATTAAATCATTCCCATTAAATGAGGCACTTAAAAAGGATTTAGAAGCCTCCGTATTATTGAAAGTAGAAGATAACATTACCACTGATCATATCATGCCATCAAATGCTAAGCTTCTCCCTTATCGCTCAAACATCCCATATTTATCGAACCATTGCTTTGAAACGATTGATTCTACTTTTTCTTCACGCGCAAAACAGGCGAAGCAAGGCTTTATTGTTGGAGGAGAAAATTATGGACAAGGTTCCTCACGTGAACATGCGGCACTTGTTCCACTGTATTTAGGAATCAAAGCTGTTTTTGCTAAGTCATTTGCACGCATCCATCGCTCAAATTTAATTAACTCAGGAATCCTTCCTTTTGAATTTGAACAGTCTTCAGATTATGATTTGATTGAAGAAGGAGATCGATTATCAATCAAAAATTTAAAAGAGGCCATTGAATTGAATCAAACACAGCTTACAGTGACAAATCAGAGTAAACAAAGCACGTTTACCGTTCATTTACCATTAAGTCCTCGTGAAAAAGAGGCGATTCTAGCAGGTGGGATCATTAATTTAATTCGTCAAAGGGAGGAAGCTTAATGAGAACAGTCACATTAATTCCAGGGGATGGCATTGGACCAGAAATTAGTCAATCTGTCGTCAAAATCTTTGAAGCTGCCAAGGTTCCGATTAAATTTGAAATCGTTGAAGCGGGAGCGAAAGTGATGGATCAAGAAAAGACTCCACTGCCACAGGCCGTCTTAGATTCTATTCAAAAAAACAAAGTAGCGCTCAAAGGCCCAATTACAACGCCGATTGGATCAGGCTTTCGTAGTGTCAATGTGGCCTTACGACAATACTTTGATTTATACGCCAATGTACGTCCCGTTAAAAGTATTAAAGGGGTTCCTTCCCGTTATGAGGAGGTTGACTTAATTATTGTTCGTGAAAATACAGAAGATTTATATGCTGGAATTGAACATAAAATCGGAGAGGTAGCGGCTGAAAGTATTAAGGTCATCACGAAAAAAGCAAGTGATCGCATTGCAACGTATGCTTTTACACTCGCGAATCAACAACAACGTGAAAAAGTAACGGCCGTTCATAAAGCGAACATTATGAAATTAAGTGATGGTTTATTCTTAGATTGTGTTCGTGACATTCGTGAACAATATCCTGACATTGAATATGATGAACAAATTGTAGATGCGATGTGTATGAATTTAGTCTTGCATCCTGAATCCTCAGATGTTTTAGTGATGGGGAATTTATATGGCGATATTTTATCTGATTTATGTGCCGGATTTGTAGGTGGACTTGGATTAATTCCGGGCGCAAATATTGGAGAAGAGATTGCCATTTTTGAAGCTGTTCATGGTAGTGCACCGAGCATTGCCGGCTGTAATCAGGCCAATCCAACAGCTTTGATTCAATCTGCAATCATGATGCTTCGACATTTAAACCTTCTAAATGAAGCAAATCGCATTGAGGCCGCCCTTTATGCGGTATATGAGCAAGGGCATGACTTAACCAAGGACTTAGGTGGAACAGCGACAACGACACAGTTTACTGATGCGCTCATTGCTAAATTACTGAATAATCGATAGAACGGGCTTCCGTTCTTTTTTTGTTTTCCTTTGACAGAAGAAATGAGAATGTGACGGACTGAGACAACTTCCTCTCTATTTAAAGACGTTTAATGAATGATTTTTTTATCGAAGAATGAGTAATATCAAATGCTACCACACGTCATGCGATATAATAAGTCATATTAACTAGGCGAAATGGAGGATTCATATGCCAGACATAAAATCAATCTTACTACTTTGCTCCTTCTTGTGTTTCATCACCGGTATTTTTAGCCCTGAAGTCATCATTAGATGGGGAATTCCTTCCGTTAAAACTAGAAGACGTGTCCTTGCACTTTTTGGAGGTGTGACACTTTTATTAGTCATCATCACACAAATCGGTGAATCATTACCGGAGACTTATACTGAATTTAATCCTGAGGAAGAACCGTCTAATATTTTTGTCTTTTCTCCCATTGAGGCAGGAGATCGAATGAAAATTTATAAAATTGCTGAAACCGGCTATACCAATCATTTAGAGATTAATATTCTGAATCAGCAGACCTCTTTAGGTAATGAAAATTATAATGCACCTGAAGGATATGAGTTTGTTCAATTAGATTTAAGGGTAACAAATAAAATGAATGAGCCCTATACACTTGATACACGTGAACTTCAATTACAAACAGGGATGCTTGAAGTCTTAACACCAACCATTGAGGATACGACAGAAACAAGGATTGATCTCGCGGGAGAAGAAACAATTGAGTTATCCCTAGTTTATTTACAACCGATTGACGAATCCTATTTGACCTTAACGTATTTACCACTAGCTACAGAAGCAGAATCCAATGAAGAAGCCTCAACAGAAGTCAGTGTTAGCAAAATTGGAGAAATCATCAAGACAAAACAAACGATGATTCAAGTTCATGAAGTGAGGCGAATGAATCAGAGTGCTAAAGCTGGATTTGAATATATTGAAGTCTCATTAAGTATTAAAAATCCAAGTAATCGTGCGATGACGTACTATCCCTTTCATTTTGAGTTAGAGTGTAGTTCAAGTCCTAATCGGGTAAAATCAGCTATGGGAATATCTGAAGTAGAAACATTAGGAATAACCGAGTTAGCTAGCGGAGGAATGGTGACGGGCACCTTACTATTTGAAGTTCCTAAAGGAGCGACGGATTTAAAGCTTTATTATCACGAACCCTCATTATTTACAAAACAAACCCTTGAAATCAATTTAATGGAAACAAGTAGTCAGTCGCTACCGCTACAATCTGAAGTCGTATTAAGTGAACAATGGAAGTCAGTAGACGAACTCAATAACAGACAACTCAAAGTTTTAGAAACAGAGTTAATCAAAGAAACTAAATACACGCAAGCTAAAGAACATCATCAATTTGTTGCTGTTCGTGTTGAGTTGACAAATCAATCGGCTGAAAATCAAGAATATACCGCTTTTGATTTTAAATTAATGAATGAGCAAGGTCGTTTAACGATGCCAAGTCTTTTATTAATTGATAATCAATCCGAGTTAACGAGTGGCACCTTAGCACCACAAGAAAGTGTCACAGGTTACTTATTATTTGAAGATTCCGATTTATATACGACTTTTTACTTACTTTATTCACCTGATAATTGGAAAGATTCTGAGTGCATCATTCAACCGTTACAGTAATTTGTGGGAATATTGAAAAAATTTTACAATTTGTTGAAAAAACAGTGTCTTTTTTGTGTACACAGTGTATAATATTCTTAATTTAACAAAAAAAAGAAAAGTTAAAATGCTTTAGGCTGATGAGTGAATTATCTTAGATCTAGATGGCACACTTTAGCGTCTCAAAGGATGGGGATCGATTCTTAGAACGAGGCCATTTAATTTTTTAAGCTGATGTAAAAATGTTGAAGATGATAGGTTATATAAGCAAATGGCTATCGCTATTCCTAGATGAATTGACATAGCAACAAGTTGAATGACTGAAACCTATTTCAAACGTACCATTCAAATGGTATCCGTTATTAATCATAAATGATGGTCAAGTGGGTTATATCGAAAGCTTTTTAGATAATGATCAGTGGCATCAGTCATGTAAGGCTAGTATTCAAGGACTTGATACAGTGTATCATAATCATTGAACGTCATGATTTGAAGGCCCATATAGGTAGGGAAGACATTGTAAGACTTCAAATCAGCTAAAGCAACTTATTGATCTTTCTTTTTTTGCAAAGGATGAATTTGAAGACGTTGATCTTCAAATAGAGTCCTATCACCATGACGTGAGTGAGTAGGTGAGTGAATGCTAACGTTCGTTGGGGAAAGACGATCGTTAGAAATAAAGGAGTAAAGGGGTAGTGAGTATGAGTCAAGGGCTTTTTGAAACATTAATTAAAGAAGAACAACAACCATTTTCAGGATGGGATTTTAGTTACTTAGAAGACAGTGGTCGAATGGTAGAGTTTCCTTTAAAGTGGAAATTTTCAAATGTTTTAAAGCCATATCTTGAAAATTGTCACCGATTATTAGATATGGGCACAGGTGGCGGTGAATATTTAAGTTCATTCGCACCACTTCCAGCGGTGACCTTTGCAACAGAAGGGTATGAACCTAATGTAACGATTGCTGCTGAGCGTTTAGCACCACTTGGAGTAACTGTCGTTCCAATTGAATCAGATGATCATTTACCATTTGAAGAGGATTCGTTTGATGTGATCATGAATAAGCATGAATCCTTTAACGCAGATGAAGTGGCACGTCTTTTATCAGAAGATGGTTACTTCATTACTCAACAAGTCGGTGGTTTAAATGACTGTGAGTTGAATATCTGGTTAAATGCAGAACCCAGTCACTTTTCCAATTGGAGTTTACGTTGTGCTGTGAACCGTTTAAAAGAAGCAGGATTAACGATTTTAAAGGCAACGGATGATGTCTCATTCACACGTTTTTATGATGTGGGAGCCATTGTTTATTATTTAAAAGCGATCAGTTGGCAAATCCCTGATTTTTCAGTGGAAAAATACTTTGATCGTTTAGAATCCATCCAAGCTGTTATTGATAAACAAGAATATATTGATTTTACACGCCATCGTTTTTTAATTGTGGCACAGAAAACAAAGCAAGATGAATTAAATTGACAAGACTAGTCGTGATCCAGCATGTAATTGGTAATTTATTCGATTCATGCTGGATTTTATGATCTTTTTTTGACTCTTTATGAACTGCTGACTAATCAGACTTCTTTTATTCGGTTATCAATTTTTAAAATCTCGTGTTAGTCGTTTGACATCTGTCTTTAATAAAGTTCATGGGGATCCATTCCATTATGATAATAATTATCTACAAATTCTTTTGTTTTTTTATCCATAAAGCTAATGTAGAGGTTTCCAGTTTCATCAAAGCACATTTCATCAATGGTGACTTGATAAGTTTTAGCTATTTCTTGTGCTCTAGCTAATCGTTCACTACTCTGAGTAATCACATAAATTTGTCTAAAGTTATCGGCTGAAATAATTTTCCAGCCAAGTGCATGTAAGATATCTAAGATATTCAATTTAATCACCTCGAATACCTTATTATAGGAGAAAAAGTTCTTAGTTAAACAAAAAAACACCTCGTCAGAGGTGTTTTAAATTATTCTTGTTCTAAGTTTGCAACGTATGATTCACGATCAATAGGAGAGAATCCAACGATTTGATCACAATGAAGGGTTAATTCATCAAAACTTAGTGTGTGTCCCGCTGCATAAGTGACGATAGCCTCTTTGACACAAATCATGCTACCATCACCGATAAATTCTACGTCCTCTTCACGCATGTTTTTAATCACTTCATCTTTTGCTGCCGAGATGATTCCTGCCATCGTTTCATCCATTTGATCTCCAGCATAATATAAACGTCCCATGACATGGCCAAAGTTAGTGATTAAAATAACATATCCATCACCAGAGTTAGCTATGGCAGATAATAAATTTAAATTTAAATATTTAGAAGACATTTGCTTCATACTAACACATCCTTATCTGAAATACCTTATCCATTTTAACATGAGAAAAAATTCACGACTACAATAATTTATCGAATTTTTAAGAATAACAGTGATGAATGATTTACGATGATACCTGATATTTCAGTTCATGCCCTTATTTTAAATGATAAAATCAAGAGTTCACTCAACTTTTATTCGATAAAAAGCGGATTCTTTTTTATATTTCATGTATAATTATCGTAAAAGTTGTCAGATAAAAATAGAGGTGAATATAATGGACTTTTTTAAACACTATCCTCGTAAAAAGATTGACTTAGCAACTATTGAGGAACATTACAAGCTAGGTAACTATCAAGAGTTATATTATTTTATACAAGAGGCACTAAAAACGGGAGTCATCATCCCAATCAAAAGTAGTGGGAGTAATGGGAAAAAACCAGCATTGTATAAAACTTACCGAATTCAAGTCACGATAGAAAATGAAGCAACTCTTCGTGAGGAGTTACTCTATTTAATTCATCCCAATTTAAAAAATGATTATTACCTGGCTCATTTAACGCAATATAGCAACGATCGTGAAGCCATATTGAAGCTCAGTTCTTTTTTTCAAACGAAATCATCTGATTTAGAACATCCCACTGCAATCAATGAACGCAGTTTTCAGATTTGGCAACAAGAGAAGTTTCTCTTAGAAGAAGGAAACAGACTTTTAAAAAATGTTGGCCTATCAATGACTGATTTAAATATTTATGAAACAGCAGAACCCCTGGCGTATTTTAGTGCTTGTAAAGAGACGCCTCAAAATATTTTAATTATTGAAAACAAAGATACGTTTTATAGTTTGCGTAAATATTTAATTGCGGGGCATAAAGAGATTCTAGGGTGTCGAATCAGTACCTTAATTTATGGAGGCGGTAAAAAGGGTGTTAAAGGATTTCAACATTTTCACGCGAGCGTTGAACCGTATTTATTGCACCAAGACAATCGATTTTACTATTTTGGAGATTTAGATTATGAAGGAATTATTATCTATGAAAGTTTATGCGCTCATTTTTACTGTGAGCCATTGGTGTCAGCATATGAGGCGATGCTTCAAAAAGCAGCCAATCTTCCATTACCAAAGACGAAAGAAAAACAAAAACGTCACGAACAAGGCGTTTTCTTTAGCTATTTTAATGAGGTGTCAGCCATGAAAGCCATTTTAGAGAATGAGTATTATATTCCACAAGAAATATTGACGATGGAAGATTTTTAGGAGGAAGGACATGCAGTACGATTTTTTACGACACTTTCAAATGCGTATGAAAAAAGTGGGTGCCTATGCGGTCTTGTTTAAGAACAGTTTAGCCAAAACGACATGGAAAAGTTATGGGTTTGATGAATCTTATGAACAAGTCAACCTCATGTTTTCAGTCTTACTTTATATTATGGAGTGCTCACTCAAAGAAGAGGTGTGCACGATGGATGACATTGCGAATTTCATTGATCAACTTAACATGCAAGCTTATCAGAAGTCACTGTCCTATGAACAAGCAAAAGAGCTGGCTATTTTTATTGTTGATGTAGCCCTTTGTAATGAAGGACGTCCGATGTACTTTGAGAGTTATAATTACGAAGAAAGCCAGTATGAGTCCATTTATATCAGCTTCGTCGGAAACAAAGTGGTTTACATCGATCAAGAATTGAAACGAACGTCGTATTACTTAACCGATGAAGGCTATGAACTGATGTTATCCACCCTTGAAGTCGACAGTCATTTACAATTAACGATTCAAGAGATGATCTTTAAACTGCACTTAGAGAAGGCAACGTACGATAAAGCGGTGGATGATGTCAAAAATATCTTTAATTTATTGCGCATTCAATTTCAAAAAATTGAGGGAGCCATGCGAAAAATCCGTCAAAATGCCTTGCTATATTCAGTGGATGACTATAAAGAAGTTGTTGAACAAAATTTAAGCATTATTGAAGAAACCAAAGAGAAATTTTTAGGATATCGCGAGAATATTAAACGTCGAATGCAAGAACTAGAAGAAAAAGATATTACGATTCAAAAGCTTGCAGAAGATGAACGTGAAAACTTAGGGCATTTAAAAACGATTGAAAGTTATTTAAATCAAGCCCTTGATGAACATCAGCGAATTTTAAACTTACATTTTGATTTGAAAAGTTTGTATACCAAAGAACTTGAAGGTTTGACGCAAATGGGGATGATTCAACGATTTAACTTACGCACTGAACTTTATGAAGAAGTATTAAAACAACCACATACCTTGGATTTTATGGATTATTTCTTACGCCCGTTATTTATGAAACCATTAGAAAAGACGTACAACCTTAATAAAAGTATTGAGTTACAACGCCCGATTTCAAAAAAGAAAAAAGAAGAAGAGTTTTTTACCACAATTGAAGAAGAATCAATGGAAACCTTTATCCTTGAACAAAAGCAGCAACGACTTCAGCGTTATCGGGATAGTCTAACCCTTTTACTGTCATTTGTTTTTAAAACGGGAAGTATTGAACTAAATGAGATCCAGCGACAACTGAATGACTCTCAATTACAACAGCTTATTCCAACCGTTGAAATTTTTAAAGAAATTATGATTGAATTATTGCAAGCGAAAGAACTCGATATCCAACGCTTAAAACAAGAACGTTCCGAAAATATTAGTGAACAAACCTTTGAATTTCAGCTGAGCACTTGTTTGCTTGATGTACTGGAAGCACAATTTCCATTAAAACGAATTGAAACGCTGACGGTCACTCGAACAGAAACAAAAAAAGTGGTGACATTTGAGCACGTTCAAGATGAAGAAGGGCGTAAAAAGACGATTAAATGTTCTAACATTAAATTAGAGGTGAAGTAACATGAGTTATCAAATAGAAGAAGTAAAACTTAGCCAGCAAATCTTTTATCACTTACTTTCACAGCGTGAATTAAATGAGCAACAAGACAAAGCTCTTTATTACGCCTATACTGGAAATGAAACGGTGATGAATTTAGTCAAAAGCCAAGGCGAAATTGCCAATTGTGTCATTGAACGTTATGGAAGTAGCATCTACTTAATTCCAAAAGAGGAAAATGAAGTTCTAGGATTTTCAAAACGTGAACTAAAAAAAGTCCTTTGTAAATCATCGGGAACAGATAAAGATTATTATTTATCTCAATTTGTCATTTTAACCTTACTTGTTGAATTTTATGATGGACAAGGACAAAGTGCAAAAGGGCGAGACTTTATGCGTGTGGGAGAGTTACAAAATATCATTGCCGAGCGTTTAAAAGAAGGCGCAACCTACTATGACGAAGAACAACAACAGCAACTTGGCATTGCCTATAGTAACATGCTAGAAGCCTTTGAAGCGCTACGAAGTGATGATCGAGGTTCAAAACAAAAAACAACAAAAGAAGGATTTTTACATGGAATCTTTAAGTTTTTACAAGAGCAACAACTCATTGAATACATTGAAGCTGATGAAATGATTACAACAACGAAAAAGCTTGATCAACTGATGGATTTTAATTTATTAAATCAAAACAACTATACTCGAGTATTACACGTCCTAAAGGAGGCCGAAAATGAGTCGAATTAATCGTATCCGTATTGTCAACTTAAATTACAATAATAACGCCATTCGAATCGATGATGAATGCTTTGAACTAGTCAATGAAAATACGTTACTTTCTTTACGGAATGGGGGCGGTAAATCGGTGTTAATTCAAATGTTAACCGCTCCGTTTGTTCATAAACGTTACCGTGATACGAGTGATCGTCCATTTGCTAGCTATTTTACGACGAATCAGCCAACGTTTATTTTAGTGGAATGGAGTTTAGATCATGAGGCTGGGTATGTGTTAACGGGAATGATGGTTCGTAAAAATCAAGAGCTGAAAGAGGACGAGGATCATCGTTTTGACCTTGAAATGATTAACTTTATTCATGAATATACGTCTGAAAATGATTACGATATTCAAAATTTCCCGCTACTGATTCAAGAAAGTCAGCGTAAGACGTTAAAAGGGTTTCATGTTTGTCGTCAATTATTTGAGCAATGTAAACAAGATAAACAACTTAAATTTGATTACTATGATATGAATCAGCCGGCACGTAGCCGTGCCTACTTCAATAAATTAGAAGAATTTCAAATTTATTATAAAGAATGGGAGTCCATCATCAAAAAGGTCAATTTAAAAGAGTCGGGATTATCTGAATTATTTAAGGATGCAAAAGATGAAAAAGGGCTCACAGAAAAATGGTTTTTAGAAGCGATTGAAAATAAGCTCAATCAGCAGCAAGACCGCATGAAAAACTTTGAAACACTAATAAAAAAATATATCTTACAGTATCAGGCGAACGAAGGAAATTTCAAAAAAAAAGAAGGAATTTTACGTTTTCAAGAAGAAATGCAGCCGATTTTAGAGCTTGAAAAACAGTTGCTCGAGAATGAAACTCAAGTGCATGAGTATGAATGTCAATTGGCTAAATTATATGCCATTTTAGATGTCTTACACCAAGAAACGACACAGGCAAAGGAGCAGCAGAACCAGCAATTAGAGCAGTTAACTCAACAACAACATCGTCTAGCTTATGAACAACAATCCCTTGTCATTTATGATTTAATGGATCAGATAACAACCTTACTTAAGGAAACAGGTGAGCAAGAACATCGGTTAACTCAATTAGAAGAGCGTCAACAAATAACCGTGAGACAACAACACATCTATGAAGCAGCGAATCGTTATCAATCGTATAAGCAAGCGTCAGAAGATGTTCAGCGTTGTGAATCGGAACTTGCCGTTGCGAAAAAAAGTCAAGAAGATTTACTCCCACGTTTACAAAATCTTGGATATAGTTTAAGTTTAGCGTATGAACAGCAAGTCGAACGTGAACAAGCTGACTTAACTCATGTTCGTTGGCAAATAAAAGATGTGATGCAACAACAAAAACACATTCACAAGCAATTAGAGATCAAGCAAGAGGATCGTCAGCAATTTTCCACTCAAATAGGGCGACTTGAGCAAGCTATTTCACAATTTGATCAAGACGAACAACGCTTATCTTCTAAGTATGACGAAGCTATTCAACGAAACTTAGAAGGTTTTTATGCAGCGGGATTGTTAAAGGAGACAATCGACTCCATCAAACATCAGCTTGGAGAACTCAAGAAACAAAAAAAACAAGACTTAGAACAAGAGCTTCACGTAAAAGAGTTGCAGCATAAGGTGAATCGTGATTCAGAAGATGCTAAAGAAGCACTTGGGTCGTTAAAAATGATGATCAACGCCTATCAACAAGAACTACAACAATTAGAAGAGGAATTGAAAGTTCGTCATCGTATTCGTAGTTACATTGCTTGGCCTGAAGAAGCCGTTCTTGATACAGATGGCATGATAGAGGCGCTACACCAAAAGCGCCAAACCGTTGAAGGACGTCTACGTGAGTTTGAACGTGAAATGGATCGTTTACAAAAAGAAAAACAACAACTTCAATCGGGAGAAGTTTTGCCGATTCCTGATGATTTAAAACAACGTCTAGCGGATGAAGGGATTCAATATATCCAAGGAATAGACTGGTTAAAACGAAATCAACGTTCAGCCGAAGAAAATCAACTCCTTATTTCGAAAAATCCATTTTTGCCCTACAGTTTGATTTTAAATGCTACAGAGATGAAGCGATTAAAACGTATTGACCTTCAAATTAAAACGCCATTCCCTGTACCGATGATTCTGAGGGAACAATTAGAACAAGCACCGGCCACAACGTATTTATCTGGTTATTGTCAATTAGATACCCTTCATTTTTATGTTTGGTTTAATGAAGAATTATTAGACGAGCACCGTTTGCAACAATTGTTACTGCTTAAAGAAAAAGAAATTGCCGAGATTCAAGATAAGTGTGCCACACAACGTCTTCATCTTGAACGATATGAGGAGCAAATAGGTGTCTTAAAATATCAAAAGCTATCTGCCACAACATATGATCATGCTAAAAAACAACTCTCTGATTCCTTAACACAACAAGATGAATTACAACAACAACTTCTTCATTTTCAAGCGGAAAAAGAGCGTCTTCGTGGAGAATTAGACGCGATCTTGAAACAGTTAACGACACGTCAAGAACAGATTCACTTTACTCAATTGAAACTTCAAGATTTTGAACAATTTATAATTGCTTATGAGCGTTATGTTCAGTTTCTGAAGGAGTTATTAGACGTCCGTGAGCAATTAAATACAACGTTAAGCGAGATTGATGAGGCGATGCAACAGCAAGCAGAACTTCATGAATCATACGATCGATTAAAAGCCAGTGAGCGTGAAAAACAAGCGCGTTTATCCCAGTCACAAGCAGTTCTTCAACGCTTTGAGCATTATGAAGAAGGAGAAGAATTACGAAAAGATGTGGAGGATTTATTAGCAGAGTATGAGGCCATTAAAGATCAATTAGATGGGGTGCTACATCGCAGCGAGGAAGACCTCATTTCAGCGAAAAAGCGATTTAACTTTGAAGAAGAGCAACTTCATACACTCATGCAACGTTATGAACTTTCAGATGCTGATTACCAACACATAACCTATGATAAATTTGCGCATGAAGAGGTGTTACATGAGATTGAACGATTGACGCATGAACTTCGTGAACAAGAAAAGGTGATTAATGAGTTAAAGATTTCAGTTGCAAAATATGAAACTGAGAAGAAAAATGCCTATGATTTATTAAAACGTGATTTAGGTGAAACCGAGATTTTAGATAAATCTGAAGTCGTGAAGCGGGATTTCATTATATTGCTGTCACAAAATCAAGCACAAATTAAAACGGTGAAGCAATGTCTTCATACGCTCGAGCAATCATTAGCGTTATACGCCCGTGAGCAATCGAATTTAGTCGAATATAACCAAGAGTTACCTGAAACAGACGTTGTCATTGATTCAAGCTATCGAAGCTATGATGAAAAAGCATGGCAAACAGAGAGAGGAACATTACTTCGTGATTATAGACAACAACAAAAAATGGTCGAAACATTAAAACATTCAATTAGCGATGAGTTTAATCGAATGAGTCGCCTCCCTCTATTTGAAGAGGATTTCTTTAATCGTCCATTACAGCGATTTGCTGTATGCAAACATGTCCCGCAATCGTTTATCGAGCAGTACGACACGATGCATCAAGTCTTTAACAGCCTAATGAAAAAGTTAGATGTTGATATTGAAATGAGTGAAAAAGAGAAAAGCAATGTCATTCAATTGTTACTTGATTATGTCGGAGAAATTCATAAACAACTCGGTTTAATTGATCAAAATTCAAGTATTCCGATTCGTGGGAAAAACATTAAAATGCTTCGCATCAAGCTACCTGATTGGCAAAGTAATGCCAATGTTTATCACGTGCGAATGAACGACTTTGTCAACTCATTAACGCAACATTGCTTACAACTCATGCAAAATAATGAAAATATCGAAGAGTTTATTGGCCATCAAGTGACAACCAAACAACTTTATGACCAAATTGTTGGAACGTCAAATGTTGAGATTAAATTATATAAAATTGAAGAGCAACGTGAATATCAAATCACATGGGAGCAAGTGGCGAAAAATTCAGGAGGGGAAGGATTCTTATCCGCCTTCGTTATTTTAACAAGTTTACTTTCTTTCATGCGTCGAGACGAAACAGATATCTTCTCAAGCTTTGAAGAAGGAAAAGTTTTACTCATGGATAACCCATTTGCCCAGACGAATGCAGCTCACCTTTTAAAACCACTCATTGAACTCGCAAAGAAAAACAACACTCAATTAATTTGTTTATCCGGGCTAGGGGGGGACTCCATCTATAGTCGATTTGAAAACATCTATTCCTTAAGTCTCGTTCCATCCAGCTTCAAAAAAGGATGTGAATACCTCAAAAGCCAACACATCAAAGGCGAAGTCGAACCCCACCTGGTGATTCCCTCGCGCGTTTACGTGGAAGATGCAGTACAAGAAGCGTTATTATTTTAACAGTTAATCTTCCTAAAAATGAGAGACCTCAGTTGTATATTCAATATACAACTGAGGTCTTTTAAAAAACAATCAATGGGATTGCTTATTAAATTAAAATTATCTCCAAAGTATGTCATGTTTTTCTATAATTTGTTAAAATAAACTTAGTTTAAATCATTTCTTAAATGTCTATGCAAATATTGTAGCAAAAGCATGTTACTTCTTAGCTAGGTTATTTACTGTAGAAAAGAAATTTAGGAGGGCAACGATGACTAAAACATTAAATTATTATAATCAGTGTGCTCAGGCATACAATGAAACAACTTTAAATATTGAGTTTGATAGTAAGCGTGAGATGCTGTTAAAATATCTTCAACCAAATGCGCATATTTTAGATTTAGGGTGTGGATCAGGAAGAGATAGCAAAGGGTTCCTTCAAAAGGGTTATAAAGTGACTGCCGTAGATGGTTCTAAAGAATTATGTAAAATTGCAAGCAAAAACATCGGGCAAGATGTGATTTGTCAGTTGTTTAATGAACTAGATGCTGTTAATGAGTTTGATGGAGTATGGGCATGCGCCTCTTTATTACATTTACCAACTAATGAGTTGAAAGAAACAATTTCAAAAGTTGAGAATGCGTTAAAAAATGATGGCTATTTCTATGTTTCATTTAAATATGGTGATTTTGAAGGTGAGCGTGACGGACGATACTTTAATGACTTTACTGAAGTTTCATTCAGTACCTTACTGAAAGAGTTTCCTAATTTAGAACTTCAAGAAGTAGAAGTCACAACAGATGTGATTCCAGGTCGTGAGAACGTTAGTTGGCTGAACGTGATTATGAAAAAAATAGCTTAAGGAAAAAGACACCTCCATTGTTAGACTTCATTGCTAACGTTAGCGGGTGTCTTTTATTTTGTTGATTTTAAGATGATATTTTTTAGAAGCATTTACATTTTTCTTTTTGCTCTTGGCGTTTGTTTAGTAAATCTTGCTCTGTGTATCCAAGTTTATGACCTAATCCGAATAAGACTTCCATGACATCGATTAGTTCTTCTAGTTTTTTAACTAGATCATCAAAGGAACCAAGCGGATTTTATTAACTGTATAGCCTGGAATAAAACGGCTCAAACCATTGATAGGTATGTCCTAAACGAAAGATGATTGGGATAGAGGGGCGATTACAAGTGAGAAATTATGAGAATGGGTCCCCTGCGCTAAGTAGCGAAGCTCTTAGCCATCCTCAATTGGTAGGGAATAAAGCGGGAGTTCGCCAGTATCTATCAGAAGTTTTAGTCAATCGATTCACTTTTCTAGAATCTAAAAAAAGTAGTACGATAGCTGAACCTGTAGAGCCTTTTAATCCCGCTATGGAAAGTAATATTAACCCGTTTGATCCAAACTTCTCAAATGCTAATTACTCTCCCACCAGTCAAAACTACAACAATCCCTTTACAACCGCTACAACTTTGGCTGGGAGTCTAAATAGGGCAATGAATCCTATTTCCGTTAGTGATGATGATTTACCTTTTTAGGGGATAATTCGTGATAAAAAAGATGGCACTCAAATTCATTTCAAGAATAGTTGATATATCTTTTTAGGATATAATCGCCAAACGTTGTATACAGGCTTTGGACCTCGGTAAATGTTTGAACTTTTTAACACTTATTTTTGGTCTGTACGCATTCCCTACTAGCGGAAGATACATTTACGTCGTAAATGGCAGGGGGTCCACTTTGTTTTAGGTTACGTGGCAAACTCCCCGAGTTTGCAATGATGTTTAGTGTTCTACTGATGTGCTATACACATACAAGGGGATATAAGGAGAGAATGAACTGTTTAGTTTTCTAGGATCAGATCTTATCGTTATCAATTGTTACTAGGGTATTTTTTTAAACGCACTGGAATAATATTATTAAAAAATTAGACAATACTCTAAATATTTGTTATATCTAATCTCCAACGGCCAAGCAAATAAAACAACCAATTAATCAGTCAAATAAAGATTTGATATATAATTTAAGCGATTGAATCTTACTGGGATGAAAGCACAAATCAGGATATTATCATTAATGTAACGAGATAAACCGTTACCATATACTCATTACTATTTTTAAAAATTCAAGAAAGTCTCTTATATTTTTCTTTTATGCCGTTCAAATGAATGGCTTTTTTTATAACGATCAATGTGAAAGGGGAAGTGAAAATGGAAAACAAATTAAGAGGAAATTGTGACTTGGCTTACAGTGCAAGAGAGGGATTACCTGATGAAGTCAAAAGATTGTATGGGGTGATGGGTCACCTGCCATTTACGGAGTAAATGTATCCTCAACTAGTAGGGAATGGTGGTGGCAGGTGCCTTGATATTTAGTTGCTATTTAAGAGAAGGCGATTATAGTAGTGGGATATTATTATTTGTAAATGTAGAATATATCTTAGTACATAGAAATTGATAAAAGCCTCAATGGTTGCAAGGCAACTATTGGGGCTTTTATCATCATCTAAGATAGAGAACTAGTAAAAGTGATTTAATTCAATCACTATTGCCTTTATAGATCAATTGTTGTTAATTTTTGGATATACGTGTAAAATATGATTAATAATAGATAATTCGCTTGCTATGGAGTTCACTCCAGTGTTTATAATACAGAAGTAAATGATAGGAAGTGAAACAGATGAACTCAAAACAAGTATCAGAAATGTTCAATCTTTCGATTGATACCTTACGCTATTATGAAAAAGTTGGCGTCATTCCAGCAGTTACACGAAATAAACAAGGATATCGTGACTATCAGACGAGCGATTTAAACTGGATTTTTCTTGTCAAAACTTTGAGAAAGGCTGGAATGACAATTGATTCTTTACAAGAGTTTGCTCGTCTTGCAAAAGAGCATGAGGCGGATAACCCTGACGTAGAGAAAAAACAAAAACAGATTTTAATTGATCAGCTTGAACAAGTAGAAAAAAAACTAGCTGAAATTCAAGAAGCTCGTGATTTACTTGCTTATAAAATCGAGACTTATGATGAGCATCTTGCAAAATTTAAAAATGGTAAGATATTAGAAGAAGATATTGAAAAATTATGGGAATTAAGAAAAAATTAGTTGCTATAGAGTTTACTCCATAGTCTATAGTAATACTTGTAAATTTGATTGAAACAAATTACAGGAGGCGAATAAATGATGAAAACAGTAAAATTAAATAATGGGGTAGATATTCCAATTTTAGGTTTCGGTGTATTCCAAATTGAACCAGAATATACGGCACAAGCAGTTAAAGATGCGATTAAAGCAGGTTACCGTCATATCGATACAGCGCAAAGCTATATGAATGAACGTGAAGTGGGTATCGGGATTAAAGAATCTAATGTGGCTCGTGAAGAGTTGTTTATTACAACAAAAATTTGGATTCAAAATATTAGCTACGAAGGGGTTATGAAATCATTCACAGCATCACTTGAAGCATTAGATACTGACTATGTTGATTTACTATTACTTCATCAACCATATAACGATGTTTACGGTGCGTGGCGTGCAATGGAAGAATTGTATAAAGCAGGAAAAATCCGTGCTATCGGTATTTCAAACTTCGCAGTTGATCGCGCAGTTGACTTAGCTGTTTTTAATGAAGTAACACCTGCTATTAATCAGATTGAAATCAATCCATTTCAACAACAAACAGAAATAATTGCCGCTTTACGTGAAGAAGGAATTGCACCACAAGCTTGGGCACCATTTGCTGAGGGACAAAATGGAATCTTTACAAATCCTGTTCTGACAAAAATCGGTGAAAAGTATGGAAAATCAGTTGCACAAGTTATCCTTCGTTGGTTAGTTGAACAAGATGTCATAGTATTAGCAAAAACAGTTAAACCAGAACGTATGGCTGAAAATATCAATGTATTTGACTTTGAATTAACAGATGAAGATAAAACTGCAATCGCAACATTAAACGTTGGTTCAAGCCAGTTCTTCTCACATTCAGATCCAGTTATGATCAAACAATTAGCAAGCTATAAAATTTAAGTTATTTAATAGATATTCATTAATATAAAGTAAACAAAAATCAATGACTTAATTTGTGATAACTAATTGTCTGATTTAAATTGATAACGTAGGAAAAGAAAAAACCATTATCCCAAATCACATTTAATCTGAACTCAGATAATGGTTTTTGTTTTATCAATTCCCTGTAAAATTTCCGGATGTGAATATTATCGTGGAGATGGGTCAGTACCCATCCCAAATGTTTTAGGTGATTGCCGTAGCGGGATGTATTAAGAATAAAAGACATAAAAAAACAACTGATGAGGGGAATCAGCTGTTTAATAAAAGGGATTTTATAACATAAGGAGTTTTGGGAATAGCAAGTCTTAAACTTACCATTATGTTATGGAATATATTTCTGCTTTTATTCAAAAGCAGGAGATTTAAAGAGAAATCATGTGTTTTAAAAAACTAGAGTGCCTTATGTCACAACAGGTATTTTCATAATCATGTGTAATCCCGCTACCATGCCTGATGAAACTTCAATGCTTCCAAATAACAATAAGTAAATGGATAGGCTAATCATGCAAGTGCATCATTAGCCTTTTCTTATCCTATGCTAAGACTCAAATCTAAAGATTTTCGTACTTAGCGGAAATCCATACTTAAACAACGTCATCACTAAACATTCAATCCACCCGTGCCACCATCCTTGCGTATGGTTAGGGTGTGGGGCTTGATGTTTAGCTGTTTTTGTTTAATAGAGGAGACTGCATCGTAGCGAGAGAGTTTTCGTTGTGGATAAAGAATAAACCTTAGTACCAAGAAATTAATAAAAGCCTCAACGGTTGCAAGGCAACGATTGAGGCTTTTATCATCATCAACAGAACTATGAATATAAGGAACGTAAATAACGGTTCAGTATTGAAGAAACTGAACTATTATTTACTCCCGCCACTAAATAGTATCTTCTTATTAATAAAGAGATTGATATAAAAAGAAAAATAGGAAAATCAAAACGACATGAATTCATGTGGTTTTGGTATCCATGATCTTTTGTAATAGATTTAAAACATGCTAGAAATAAACATGGAATATTCGGCTACCATGAAGCATTCTAACTACATTTATCCCTAATAACAGTATCACTAAATATCAATCCACTCATGCCTACATCCAAGTGGATGTGTTATTTAGTTTTATATTTAATCTGAAAAACTCATCGTAGCGGGATTTTAAAGTGCCGCCTGTAACGGCAGTTATCCTAATAACCACAAGCCTCCCGCTACAAGAATTTATCTAATTGCATTTCACCTAAAGAAACACAATAAGGCATGGATAGGCGAATCATGTTCATCACATCATTCGCCTTTTCTTATTGGATGTTTTATTACAAACAAAGATGATCACTAAGCATCAATCCCTTTTTACGCCCCCATCCTATTGATGTGGGGCAGTGAGGGCTTGATGTTTAGTTGCCCACTTAACAAAGATAATTGCTAGTAGCGGGATTACGATACTTAGATATAACCTTAGTACAAAGAGGACCTTCCATCCCAAACGGTTGCAAGGCAACGATTGGGGATGGAAGATCATCTTATATTCTTTATTTAACAGGGGCTATTATTTATCAAATTAATCTTCTCATACAAGAAAAAAGAGCCTATAACTAAAATGAACGCCATTAAAAAACGTCACCGTACGCCTACGATGTACGGCGTGTGGGTGCTATTTTTAAGGCGTTTTTTTGTTAGGAGAGGGAGATACTTATTATACAAGATGCACGTGTTTCTTGATGAAATACTCTATCTATCAAAGTTCATTAAGTAGCGGGAAATATCCACGTATAAAACTAGGACTAGAAAAGTTAAACGGTATTTTTGCATATCGTGTCATGATATTCAATAGGCAACGATAGAACAGTTGCTGTTAATTTATCAAAATAACCTAGCTAATGACAGCTAGGCTTTTTCTTTCAGTTTTCAGACATAAAAAAAGAAGAACAGTTGACTAGGCTGTTCTTCAACAAACAAAACAAACAAACTAACTAACTAAAAGAGAAATAACAATCAAAGTTATAACTTTTTAATTCGTTACATAAATAGTATATCACAATTCATTCGTAGTTACCATATAAAATTATATAATAAAGCATGGATAGGCTAATCACGTTTATACGTCATTAGCCTTTTCTCATTAGATTTTTAATCTAAAAGAGAGAGATCACTAATCATCAATCCCTTGATACGCCCACATCATGCTGATGTTGGGGCCATTAGGGCTTGATGGTTAGTTTTCATATTTAATATAGATGACTCATCGTAGCGGGAAAATCATTTCTATACTTAGTGGTAATCTTAGTACCTAGATTTCATGAAGCGGCTAACGGTTGCTTTGCAACGATTAGCGCTTCATGACTCTAATTTTAACTTTCTAAACAGTTAAGACTTCATAAAAAGGGCTCATTCTTCCAAGTGGAAGATTATCTCACAAACCATAAGAAAATCAACACGGCATAAATGCGGTGTTGGTATCAATGATTTTTTGAGGATGAATTTAAAAAGCATTCAGATTAATCATAGGCATGCCGCTACAAGAACTACTCAAACATCAATCCCCAGTGCTACCATCCTTGCGTATGGTTAGGGTGTGGGGCTTGATGTTTAGTTGCTGTATTTAATAAGGGTCATTCATCGTAGCGGGAGAGTTTTCGTTGTGGATAAAGAATAAAGCTTAGTACCTAGAAATTGATAAAAGCCTCAACGGTTGCAAGGCAACGATTGGGGCTTTTATCTTTATCAAGAAAACTATAAATACAAAGTCTGCAAATAACCGTTCAGTCAGGATCCGTAAACGGAAGGCTCTGAACGGTTATTTACTCTCATTACTAAACAATATCTTCTGATTAAGGAAGAAATCGATGTAGCATGAACAATAAGAAAATCAAAACGACAGGAACACCTGTGGTTTTGGTATCGATGCTTTTTATTGTGCTAGGGATCTAAAAGGGGATTGAAATAACCATAGGCATCCCGCTACAAGGAAAGATAAAATCTTATCCCCAAAAGAAAGAGTCACTAAATGATCAATCCCACCGAGTCACCCGCCTATTGTATACGTCGGGTGTGGTGTGGCTTGATATTTAGTTGCTATATTTAACGAAGGTCATTTATCGTAGCGGGAAATTACCTGACATTTTCATCATTAAAAATATGTATAAGTATGAAAAAAGCCCTAATGATTGCAGGGGGGAGCAACGATTAGGGTTTACTTTAATGTAAATATCTAATTATAAGGAAGAGTAGAAAGTAAATTTTTTTATAAGTGCTAGGGGGGAGTAGCACCCTAATGTTATTGACGTCGATTTCTAAATTTATTCACTGGATTATAAATAAATAATAAAAGAGGATTTATAACAATTGGCATCATGAAGTTCGTCTACTACGTGATGCTTTTTTTTGTATCCCGCTGTGTGTTTTAAAAGAGGTAAAGATTCTTTAGAAGTGGGGGAAATGAATTTTTAGTTAATTTTGGAATTAAATTCGTTAATTTTATTGAACATTTGTTCGTTTTTGATTATAATAATGAATAAAGAAAGGAGGAAATGGCATGGCAGATAGGGTATATATTGCACTAGATCTTAAGAGTTTTTATGCTTCCGTTGAGTGTCATGAGCGAGGATTAGATCCGATGACGACTAATCTCGTGGTTGCCGATGAAAGTCGGACAGAAAAGACCATCTGCCTTGCGGTTTCTCCTTCCCTTAAGTCTTTTGGTATTTCCGGTAGACCTCGTTTATTTGAGGTTGAGCAGAAGATTAAAGAAATTAATCATGCTCGTAAACAGGACGCAAGTCATCAGACTTTTGTTGGTGCGTCGTATGATCAGACGGAGTTGATGAATTCGTCCAACTTAGAGGTATCTTATCTTGTTGCCACGCCCAGAATGGCACATTATATCCAGTACAGTACTCGAATTTATGAGGTGTATTTGAAATATATTGCACCTGAAGATATACATGTTTACAGTATTGACGAGGTATTTATTGATGCGACCCATTATCTTAAGATGTATCAAATGAGCGCTTATGATTTAGCGATGACCATGATTCATGATGTTTTAAAAACAACAGGTATCACAGCTACTGCTGGAATTGGAACTAATCTGTATTTGTGTAAGGTGGCGATGGACATTGTGGCGAAGAAAATGCCCGCTGATCGATTGGGTGTTCGTATCGCCGAGCTTGATGAAATGACTTATCGAAGGCTTTTATGGGATCATCAGCCCCTCACGTCCTTTTGGCGTGTTGGGAAAGGTTATGCAACGAAGCTAGAGGCCCATGGGATGTATACGATGGGAGATGTGGCAAGAATGTCTTTATCGGAGGGGGGAGAAAAGTTATTATATAAGCTATTTGGTGTTCATGCCGAGTTATTAATTGACCATGCCTGGGGGTGGGAACCTTGTACCATGGCTGATATTAAAGCCTATCAACCTGAAAATAGCAGTATCAGTTCAGGACAGATTTTGCAAAGTGCTTATCCAGCTAATAAAGCGAGGTTAGTTGTTCGTGAGATGGCGGATTCTCTTGTGCTTGAACTGGTTGAGAAAAAGTTAGTCACCAATCACATCGTATTGGTGATTGATTATGATAGGGAGAGTTTAGCTGATCCAAACATCGCAAGGGATTATATCGAAGAGGTGACCGTAGACCGATATGGAAGAAAGATTCCAAAGCGTGCACGTGGTTCAAGAAAGCTTGAAGGTCACACGTCCTCAACCACACTGATTATGAAAGCGATAACGGAGTTATTTGATCAAATCGTGAATCAGAAGCTTTTAGTGAGGCGGTTAACGGTGGTGTTTAATCATGTGGTAGATGAGGAGACAGTAAAGTCAATCCCAACCACGAAGCAACTTGATTTGTTTACCGATTACAGTATCATTGAGCAGAAGCAAAAAAAGAAAGAGGCTACTCTTAAAAAGGAACGTAAGAAACAAGAAGCACTATTATCTATTCGTAAAAAGTTTGGAAAAAATGCGATTCTTAAAGGAATGAATTTGGAAGAAGGGGCAACTACAAGAGATAGAAATAATCAAATTGGCGGTCATAAAGCCTAAACAAAGAATGAGGTGAATACCTATGAATCATAAATATAGCGATATACTACATCTGCCCTATCAAAAATCTAAAAACCATCCCCCTATGTTAAATAGTCATCGTGCCGCGCAGTTCGCTCCATTTGCGGCACTAACTGGACATGACAGGGCAGTGAGGGAAGTTGCAAGACTAACGGCGGATAAGGTAGAACTAGATGAATCATCCATCAACAGACTGAATGAGAAGATACAACTTTTAAAGGAACATCTCCTAAATCGACCAAGGGTCACAATCACCTATTTTCAACACGATGAAAAAAAAACGGGTGGTGCTTATTTGACAACGGATGGCTATGTGAAAAAGATTGATGATTACCATAACATCCTTGTGATGGGGCAAGGAACTCTCATCTCTTTTTCAGATATTTTTGATATTGAATGTCATGAACTTTTCTGTGATGAAGGGTTCTAATGAATTCTTCCTATTGTGAAATATGAAATAAAGTGCCATCTTTAAGAAAAGTTTCCTTGATAGACCTAAGAATCAAGCCCTAGTAGTTGAGAATAACCACAAAACCTTAAAAGATTCCAGTCCCGCTACCAGATGATTTTTTGTTCATCAGTAGCAATTATCTCTATCATCAGAAACATCTCACTACAAGATAGGCACAAGCTTCAATCTCCGAAAAAACATAAGAACATGAAAAGGCTAATCACGTTGACACATCATTAGCCTTTTATAATGGATGGATTCTCATGAATATAGCAATTGCTAAACATTCAATCTTGCTAGTATGTCCACCTCGTGCTGAGGGTGGAGCGTTGCCAATTAATGTTAGCTGCAAGATGGCTCATAGTGTGGGAGAGTAGTCCACAAAAATAAAGGGTATACCATTGTATATAGAGTTTTAAATTCCTCAACAGTTGGCTAGGCAGCTATTGGTGGATTTAATCATAAAGCTAAAGCATATCTTCTAATTACGGAAGAAATCGATATCTTAAGAAAACTAAGAGAACTAAAACGAAATGAACTCATGCTGTTGTGGTATTCTTGCCTTTATAGAAATATGGATATAAATTAGATATTTTACTAAACGCATGTATCATCCTACTAAAAAGAGCAAGTTCATCAACTCTAAATTATGAAATTGAGAGAAGATGGAGTAGTTAAACATTTATAGAAGAGCTATCGATGAATTTATTAAAGGAGTATAAAGGAATACAGTGATGAATTTAAACTATTGGAAGGTTATGTTGGTAACGCTCCTCAAATTATCTTTTAATGGGGTTAGAAGGGTTTTTGCGATACTCGGAGGGAGTACAATTTTTGTAATGTCTAAATAGTTTATTAAAGTAACTAAAGTTATCAATACCAACCTTTAGGCTTATATCTGTAATATTTAAATCTGTTGATGATAGGAGAAGGGTTGCCTCCTCAATTCGATGGGTATTAATAAAGTCTACAGGTGTTTTCCCAGTCATCGATTTGAAAAAGCGACAGAAGTATTGTGAGTTCATGTTAACTTCATGAGCTAAGTCCTTGATATATATTTTTTGTTGGTAGTTTTGATGAATATAGGTGACACTTTTTTTAAGTAACTGTAGTTTGTAATCTAGATTTTTTTCAATAGTATTAGAAGCTATAAAGCTATTATTTTCAACTAAATAAGAAAGAATCTTATACAAAGATCCTTTGATTGTTAATTGATAGCCTGGTGTTCTAGAAGTATAGCGATCAATGATATCAATAATCTCATTAATTATTTTCGAGTTTTGTATCGAATCGGAATTAATGGTGGAGGGGAGTTTTATGCTTTGCTTGATAAGTGGTTCAAGAATATTAATATGGCAGTAGTCTAGATTAGAGGTGTTAATAAAGTTGGGATGAAAGACGATGGCATGATGAATGGATTCAGAGTTACTAATATCTTCTATAGAATGGATTTCCCCACTATTAATGAAAAGTAATTCACCTGCTTTTATATTAATCAGATGACTATCTTTAAGGATTTTAAATTCTCCCTTTTCAACGTATATGATTTCAAATTCATTATGCCAGTGAGAATTAACTGAATAGTTTCCATCTTTATTAAAATGTCGATAGAGTTGGAAAGGAAATAAAGAATCACCATGTGAAGACTTCTCTTTTAATCGGGTATCTTTCATATCATCACTCCTTTGATAAAGTCAAAATTATGTTATTTATTAAGAAAATATTGCAAGTGAATCGTTTTCTTCTGGATTATACTATTAAATAGTGGTAATGATTTATGATTGCATTACTCATCATACAATAACAGTTTATAGATTGTAAATGATCATTCTTAAAAGGTAGGAGAGTATTATGGAGCAAAAATGGTGGCATGAATCAGTTGTTTATCAAATTTATCCTAGGAGTTTTATGGATACAAATCACGATGGGATTGGTGATCTACAGGGGATTATTAGTAAATTAGATTATTTAAAAGAGTTAGGGATTGATGTGATCTGGTTAAGTCCTGTCTATAAATCACCTAATGTTGATAACGGTTATGATATTAGCGATTATCAAGGAATTATGAATGAGTTTGGAACCATGGGCGATATGAAGGTACTCATTAGGGAATGTCAGAGTAGAGAAATCAAAATTATTATGGATTTAGTTGTTAATCATACATCGGATGAACATGAATGGTTTATAGAGGCAAGAAAAGGGAAAGATAATCCTTACCGTGATTTTTACATTTGGCGGGACCCGGTAAATGGAGGAGTCCCGAATGAATTAAAATCTAATTTCGGTGGAAGTGCTTGGACATTTGATGAGCAAACAGGACAGTACTATTTTCATTTACATGATAAACGACAGCCTGATTTAAATTGGAGCAATAAGCATGTTAGAGAGAAAATTTATGAAATGATGAATTTTTGGTTAGAGCTAGGGATTAGTGGTTTTAGAATGGATGTTATTGATTTAATCGGAAAGGATGTTGACCATTTGATTACTACTAATGGACCAAAGTTGCATCAGTACTTACGAGAGATGAATGAAAAAACATTTGGAAATTATGAAACCTTAACTGTCGGTGAAACATGGGGAGCAACACCAGAAATAGGGCGATTATATAGTGATCCTAAAAGAAAAGAATTAAGCATGATCTTTCAATTCGAGGTGATTTCACTTGATAAACAGCAAGGAAAACGCAAGTGGGATCTAGCTCCACTAGATTTTATTAAATTTAAAGAAACCTTTGAAAAATGGCAAATTGAATTATATGGAAAGGGATGGAATAGCCTATTTGGAAATAATCATGACCTTCCACGAATGGTTTCAAGATGGGGCAATGATGAAGAGTATCGGGTTGAATCAGCTAAAATGTTGGCAGTGATGTTACATATGCAACAAGGAACTCCTTTTATATACCAAGGAGAAGAGATAGGGATGACTAATGTAAAGTTTAAATCAATTGAAGATTATAAAGATATTGAAACTCATAATATGTACAAAGAGAGATTGGCTAATGGCTATAGTAAGGATGAAATTATGACTTCAATTTATGCAAAAGGACGCGATAATGCACGAACTCCTATGCAATGGAATAGTGAAAAGTATTCTGGATTTTCTAATGTTCAACCTTGGATTGGTGTAAATGAAAATTATCCTCACATTAATGTACAAAATGCTTTAGCCGATCGTAATTCAATTTTTTATTTTTATCAAAAACTTATTAAGCTAAGACGTGAGATGGATATTATTAAATATGGAACGTTTGAATTGATTTTAAAAGAGCATAATGAAGTGTTTGCCTTTTTAAGAAAATTTGGAGAGGAAATGCTTCTAGTAATTTGCAACTTTTATGGAAATAGATTACAGATATCTTTACCAGATAAATTAGTAGAAGGAGATGGACAAGTTTTAATTGCAAATTATGATGACTATCCGGTATTTAACAAATGCATTAATTTACGTCCTTATGAAGCTATTGTTTATCGAATCATCACGAAACAATAGTAAGGACTAAAAGATAGAACTGTAAAACATAGCAAGATATTACCTGTTATCTTCTTTTTTTACTCTTGTTACCATCACGATAGCGTTTTATAATCGGCATGTAGGTAATTATTTTAGTAGTAGGAGGAAAGGTATGGATATCATTTATGATGAGAGGACAAGATGTTTTCATTTAAGGAATAAACATGTTAGTTATATTATGAAGGTCATTAATGGGGGATATCTAGCCCACTTGTATTGGGGCAGAAGAATTGAACACTATCATGAAAGTAATGATATTGTACTATATGATAGAGGATTTTGTGCCAATCCGAATCCAGAGGACCGTACTTTTTCATTGGATACGCTCCCCCAAGAGTATCCTGCATATGGAAATAGTGATTTTCGCGTTCCCTCATTTCAAGTTGAATTGGTTGATGGTTCCCGAATATGTGATTTAAGATTTAAAGATTTTCGTATTTATGCAGGGAAAAAAAAGCTTGCACTGTTAGAAAAGAATGTGAATTGTTTATTTAATTTTAACCAAGAAAAATTTGCAGTATAATAATTATGGGGTGCTACAAACACCCCATGTTCTTAGTGAATTACCAAACTTCTATACTATTCTCTGCATCTACCCATTCCTGCATTTTTCCATCCAAAGCAAGACTTGCATAAACTTATTGTAGTAATTTCACAGTAGCCTATGGAACTCAAAGGTACAAGAAATCGTTATTTTCCTTAACGCAACGTATCGTAGCAAAAGATTTATGTTATAAAAATTGTATAACATAAATCTTTTGTCCTATAATTTCCACTTTCTTAATATCTATACAAATTCCTATTTATCTACATGATATCAAAAACATATGTATTTCGTATTATATAACAACTACGAACTAAAATATATTATTTATCATGAAGTTGGCTAACAGAGCCTTGTAATAAAAAGTATAAAAATAACCATATACAAGTTTTTAATAACTAGATATGGTTATTTTTATTTTAAGGTTGATTATATTATTTGATTATACATAATAAAATCAAACAATTGTAATATAAGGCTTACAATATATTGATTATACTTTTTACCCTATATTCAATCTCTGGATAGGCTAATCATGCACTCGCATCATTAGCCTTTTCTTATCTTCCATACCCTACCAGAGGAGGATAGCTAAGACTCAAATCTAAAGATTTTCGTACTTAGCGCAGGGAACCCATACTTAAACAAGGTCATCACTAAATATTCAAGTCACCTATGTCCACATACTAGCGTGTGGGACCCCTGCCATTTACGAAGTAAATGTATCCTCAACTAGTAGGGAATGGTGGTGGCGAGTGCCTTGATATTTAGTTTGATGTTTAAGAGAAGACGATCCTAGTAGCGGGATATATTAAGAATAAAAGACATAAAAAAACAACTGATAGGGGGAATCAGTTGTTTGATGAAAGGGAATTTATAACATAAGGAGTTTTTGGAATAGCAAGTTTTAAACTTACAATTATGTTATGGGTTATATTTCTATTTTTATTCAAAAAAAGGTATTTAAATCTAAATTATCTGTTTTAAACAACCTAGAGTGCTTTATGTCACCACAGGTCTTTTCATCATCAGGTTCAATTCTGCTATAAGAATTAATCAAACTTTAATGTCAAAAGAAACATAATCATTAATAGAAAGGCTAATCATGTCAACACATCATTAACCTATTTTTTATCTCAGAACAGAATGATCACTAAATAGTCAATCTGCCCACTCACATACTGTCGTATGGCGAGGTTTGGATAGGTTGAAATGAATTAGACAGTTTTTAAGATCATGTAGAATTTATAATTATTCTGTTTCATATAATTGACATTGAATAGGCAAAAAGTATTAGGAGAGTAGGGATGAGAGAAGTTCTGAAAAAGTTTCTGATTGTTGTTTTAAGTTTATTTTTATTACTTGTCATTTTAGTGTGTAGTTATATCGTTTATATCAATAACTCATATTATCGGATAGAAGATGATTTGTCATTAGAAGTTATAAATAATCAAAAGATTATTTTAGAAAAAGATACCGAGTATTCTATACTGACCTATAACATTGGATTTGGAGCGTATGATCAACAGTATTCATTTTTCATGGATGTAGGAACTATGAAAGATGGAAACGTGATGACGGGGAAGTCTTCAAGAGGAATTAGTCAAGAAAATGTTTTAAAAAATACGAAAGGGTCTATTAATTTAATAAATGAATTAGCGACAGATTTTATTTTATTGCAGGAAGTTGATGTAAAGGCAACACGTAGTTATCAGATTAATCAAAAAGAAATGATTGAAAATTCGTTAAGTCATTATGGTCGTGTCTTTGCTCTTAATTTTCATGCACCGTATATGTTGTATCCTTTTTATGAACCTCATGGAAGTGTAGAATCGGGATTACTGACGTTATCTCGATATCAGATCAGTTCAGCAAAACGAATGAGCTATCCAGTAGATAATAGCTTTTTGGCTAAATTTTTTGATTTAGATAGATGTTTTGTTATTACTCGGTATGAAGTTGGTAATGGCAAAGAGTTAGTCTTAATTAATAATCATATGTCTGCTTATGATGAAGATGGGATGATTCGTGCTAAACAACTTGAACTTCTTAATACAATGATGAAGCAAGAATACGATCAAGGAAATTATGTGATTGTAGGTGGTGATTTTAATCATGTTTTAAATATTGATGAAGAGGCTTTTTCATCTGAACAATTAGTTCCTAGTTGGGTAAATAGTCTAAGTGATGAAGAATTGCCTGATGGAATGAAGATTGTTAATGCAAGTAATAATTTAGAAGTTGCAACATGTAGGGCTTCTGATATTCCATATATAAAAGGTGTTAATTACATGACGATATTAGATGGGTTTATTATTTCAGATAATATTGTAGCGAATGCTGAGAACATTGATGCTGATTTTATGTATAGTGATCACAATCCAGTGAAATTAACTTTTAAATTAAAGTAATCAGCATAACAATAAATCAGATATTCTTTAAATCAGACGCATGTTGTGTTGTATATGAAAGTTAAGATTTTTAGATAAAGGAGCAACTTCAAGATTGGGATAGAGAACAATTCATCATTGCTTGTTTGACTACTAAACATGAACCACCCACTATTCGTATCACTAGACCACTCAATAAAGCGATTGTCCATTCAAGAGAAGTCGTATCAAATGCGACTAGTATTATGGCATTTCATAATCATCCATCAGGAGATACAACACCATGTGATCTAGATATTCAACTTAAACATTATCAATGGACCTTTTGATATAGAGATAGGAGAAGGGGCAGTCGTTTCAAATCCATGGAACAATCAATATGGCATACGTGATTTGACAAAAGGCACATCTGTTGTTAATGTAAGTGATGGATTTAAAAACATGTCAATTCATATAGGATAGCGCGTTAGGAATTATATTTTTTGGATGGGAAGTAACAAATTTAATAAAGTAAGCGGGGAAACAGAGATGAGAATTGAAACAGATAGATTAGTCATAAGAGATTTAGAACAAAAAGATAAAGAACAATTATTTAAAATTGTATGGCAGAAGGAAGTGATTCGATTTATGAGGGATTGGTCTGAACATATACCCTCTGCAGAATCATTAACTGGATATGTTGATTGGCATCAAACACAAAAAGAATCTACAGATATGTATGAGTGTAAAAGATATGCCGTTGCGCTAAAAGAGAATGATTTACTAATTGGAACAGTAGGAATGGGATTTGAGGATACTTTAAATGAAGTCGAAATGGCCTATTTTATTGATGAAGAATATCAGGGAAAAGGATATGCAACAGAAAGTTTAGTTGCATTGTTTAATTGGTGCATGGATGTCTCGACTTTAGATTATATGATACTAACAATTGATTGTGAGAATATAGCATCATGTAAAGTTGCTGAGAAAAGTGGTTTTGAATTGTTTGAAAAACGAACACCAATCGGTCATAAACAGCCCAATATGATAAGTGATAGTTATTATTACTACAGAAAATATAGACAGAAAAATTGTTGTTTTTATACCGATAACAAATGAAAGATGGATGATTAATCTTTCTCATCAATGGAGTAAGGTTCAAATTCCATAGGTCATAGGACAAGGAGATACGGATAGGGTTGCTACGACAAAACTAGTTGAAGAGTTGGTGGCCAAGATCAATAATTCTTATTTAAGTTGTAACGTTATCACTCATACTGGACAGATGTCAGGCGTAGAGATGGTGAATGGGTTATCACCTCTGTCGCCGGAACAGAGTCAACAATTCTGATTTCAACAAATTTTTAAGATATGAACTGGAGATCAATTGATACTTTCTGCGACTCAAAAATTGAAGAAATGACGATTTAACGAGGTAGATTAGAGATGACAAAGTTATATCTTGTTGAAGGATTACCATGCTCGGGTAAGAGTACAACGGCAAAATTTATTTCAGAAAAATTATCTGAAATGGATAAATCAGTAATACTGGTTGATGAGGGAAGCGGAAAACATCCAGCAGACTTTGAGTTTCATGCTTATGTTGAGAAAAACGATTTACATAAATTTGATGCTCCCCTTCAAATAAAAATAAAGGAATGTTCAGAACTAAAAAATGGTGGATATATTATTGATTTGTCACAATTTGCAGATGAAGATTTGGATCTATTGATAAAGTATAAAATCTATGATGTTTTGCCATGGGAAGTTGAGATGCCACAAATGATAAATCGGTGGCAGGACTTTGCCAAAAAAGCAAGTTATGATGAAAAGGTTTATGTTTTTAACTGCGTTTTTTTACAAAATCCAATGTGCGAAATGATGATGAGATTTAATTTTCCTGAAAATGAATCTTTTGAATACATTTCGAAAATATATCAGAGTATTAGTTCGTTAAATCCTATAGTTATTTATTTGAAAAATGATGATATTGTAGATAAAGTAAAAGAAACAGCTAAGGAACGTAAGGGCTGGCTTGATGCGGTAATCGATTATCATATAAATGGGGGATATGGAAAGAGTATAGATGCACGAGGATTTGATGGATATATATCTTGTTTAGAAGAACGACAGTGTAGAGAATTAGCTATTTTGGAAAAATTATCTATAAAGAAGCTCATTGTTAATAATGCGCATAGAGATTGGAAGAGGGCATATAAGGAGATTATGACAGTCATAGATGAAGAGTGAAAATGGATATTTTCTGTGACTAAAAAAATGAAGAAACGTTAAGTTTATTTCAATCGAAGGACATCCCGCATACAAATCTAAACATGATCGTGATAAACATGGCATAAAAATAGCTACACCTTAGTATTTTCAATGTATTGAATTCTAAGATATAAAAAATCATCTTATGTATTTTTATACATAAGATGATTTTTTTGTCTTGAGAGAATTGAAAATGACAATTATTCTATGTTGATCTCTATCCTAATATATGTAAGAATAATATTATGACACTAAAAAAATACATTTTTCGATAAAGTGACATTTGATTAGAATAGGGAGAGATAAAAATGACACAATACTGGCAGTTTACACCAGTTGATCGTATTGAAGAGTCGACTTTTCATCCTGTTTTGGAGCGATTTTATAAGAATGGTATATCAGGTCTGATTCGTGAAAATATACAAAACTCGTTGGATGGGAAGTTAAAAGAAAATGATGATCCTGTCACAGTAACCATTAAAACTGGAACCATTGATAAAGAACATATACCTGGGTTACATGAAATAAAAGAGCGTATTTTGAGTTTACAAGGGCGTAATACATATACAAAAGAAACAATTGCGCATATGCAAAATAAGATGCACGCTCAAACAATTGATTATATTTCTTTTGAAGATAGTAATACAAAAGGATTACGTGGCGCAAGGAATGGACAAACCAATTCTAATGAGGATACGTGGAGTATTTACGCCTACAACAAAGGGGTACACACAGTTGAAGCGGATGAATCAACAGAGCAGGCGCGTGGAGGTTCTCATGGAATAGGGAAAATCGCATCGAATGCAGCATCTGATTTATATCTAATGTATTTTGCGAACTGTGATGAATTTGGGGATCAGCATCTCGGTGGAACAATTCAATTAATAGAGCATGAGTTAAATACCAAATGTTATCGTGCCACAGGCTATTTTACACAAATACAAAATGGTAAATTTTATCCCTTTGAAAATCATTATCACGAGGTGTTTCAAAAACAGACGCGTGGTTTGAAAATTATTGTGCCGTTTTTACGTACTGAGTTCAATAATGAGATCGAAATTGTAAAGGCCGTTTGTGATAGTTTCTTCTTGTCTATTTTAGAAGGAAAATTGCAAGTTTACATTAATGATCAGTGCTTGAATGTTCAAACAATTGGTCAATATATGTCTGATCCTATCTATTATCTAGATAATGTAGAATCTAAAGACTTGAATTTTACACCATTTTATTATCAAACGTATACGGAACATGAACCACAACGCATTACGATTAGAGATAAAAAAGAAGCCTACGAATTTAATTTATATTTTAGATACGATTTATCTATTCCAAAAGGGCGCATTGGGATTATTCGTACAATTGGAATGAAGATTGAGGATAAGAAAATTAGTGGTCATATTAATAAACCGTTTAATGGGATTTTGATTCCGGTGTCTTCGAAAGAGGATGCATATTTAAAGTCGCTAGAAAATGAATCACATACGCAGCTATCTTTTGATCACATTAAGGATCAAGAACTTCAAAAAAATGCTAAACGTTTTATTAATAATATTAACAGACAAATTAGTCAGGTAATTGAGGCGGCAATTAAACAAAACAATCCAACAGATGGGAAAATGGATACTAGTGATATTTTATATGTGGTTGAAACACAGTTTAAGAAAGAGCTATCTAAAGCTGCTTCCCCTGTAAAGTTGAAAAAAGGTAGTAAAGAAAAAACTGTGGTGAAGGTTAAGACAGATGTTCCAAAGAAGAAACCTAAAAATAAAGAATCAGAAGAGCAGAATCCAAAACCACCGCTAAAACGTAAACCTCGAGCTAAAGATGAGGCGGAAGGTAAAATTAAATATCAAGCACAACCTGATCGTGTGCAACGTGCAATCGTTGGTGATGCTGAAATTTTGCGCTTTGATTTCTCAACAAGTCCTGAGATTAAGAACGTAAGTACGTGTGATGTTTCACTTGCTGTTGTTGATGGGATGGGGAAAGAATATCCTAATGAATTAAAGCTTCATGAAGCCTATACGCAAATTACCGATTTAACAACAAGTAAGACATTAAAAGTTGAAGGTGGTATCATTAAAGATGTGGGGTTAAATAAAGGGATAGCTCAGCTCAAACTACAATCAAGTGTTAATAATCTGAACAAAAATCTGAAATTCGTGTACTATGTGGAGGTGTAGAAATGATTTATAAAAAAGAAGCCAATTTCCCATACCCTCTCTTAACCAACACCTCAGACTCATATGAACAATGTCAATTCACTTTAGATATCAATCTACAAGAAAACACAGAGCATTATCACTTCAATGTTACATCAGAAATTGAATCACCCTTTATTAAAAAGCTAATTCAATCAAAACAAGCAAAACTTATCCTCGTTATCCAGTCAAAGGACAATAAATTTTATGATGTAAAGTTAAACCAAGATCAAATTATCATTCCAAAAACACGACTTTCATTAAGTAAACGAACAACACTCCAATTGTTTATTCAGGCAGTAGAGGATGTAAACTTTGCAGCAAATGATGACTTAGCAAGTTTTTACGATGACATAAAAGAAGGTATTACAGTACCTAAACACTCAGTTCTTGGATTCTCAAATTGTGTCATCTTTGATGGAAGTACAAACAAACCATTTGATCTATTTGAAAAGAAACTAAATCCAGATTTAAAATCAGAAATTGCAATTGACCTTGGTAGCGAGACAATTATCATTAATTATAAAAGTGACGAATTACAATTTAATGATTCAAGCATGAGTGGAATTTTAAACAATCCATACGTTTATATGGGTCTTCAAAAAGCCCTTTATCGCTTTATTATTAAATATGGTGAGGATGATCAAGTTTATTTAGATGATATCGAATATCCAGAAGATGGACTTGACTTCAAATTATATAACTTGATGAAAAGTAAAATGATTACGGAGCTCAATACTGAAAATATAGATGAAGTTATTTCTAAAATCTCAGATAAAATCTTAAACAAATTTACTAGTGCGGTAAGGGGGCTGTATAAAAATGAAGATTAATTTATTAGATAAGGGCTATAAAAATAACGAAGCCTTCTACAATGCCTTTCTGACTAATAATATGGAAGATTTTTTAAGCGATGAGGTAATAGAGTTAAAATCTGCCCCAGACTTTCCAATCTATCTCAATATATCAGATGAAACTGAACGTACAAATAAATTCATCGAGGCATTTACAGTTATTGCTCATCATTATTTACACACTGATCGTGATACGCATTTTGATGAACTCTTCTGGCACTCCTTGCTATGCACGGCAAAACGAGACTATATCTTAGAAAACTATCCTCAAGTTAAAACTAGCATAAAAGAATTTAATAATGTGGTTCTAAAGAAATTCGACTGGGAAAACTACATTTATAAATGTATTCTTGGAGCTCAATATGTCGTCGATCATGTGAATGATCAAACACGCCATGATCACTATTTCCGCCTAATCGCTGACAATTTAGATATGTTTAACTATATGTTAAAGTATCCAGTATTCCGTAACGGAGAATTTATGATCAATATTTTAGATATTATTGATGAGTATGACCTATCAGGTATCTTGAAACAAAAAATTACATGGCGTGATGATTTAGGAAAAGATGAGCGTGTTGGACGCCGTGTATTATTTGAGTTTAATAAAAGCTACCCAATTGTCTTGTTCCCAATGCTGAGTAAGGATGAATTAAAGCCATTGTTTTTTGAGTATTTGAAGATGTATGAGAAGTAAAATAGTTAGTTTCTCATAAAAATTTACTTCTACTTAAATTCATAATTTTATATAAGGAAAAACACACAAGAGCACCCTAACTTTTCACATTGATAGGTACTTGTGTGTTTTAAATTATCAATCATGACAATGTGTTATACTATTTTCTGTTTCAGAATAAGGATTCAATTAATAAAAGATCTCTTTTAGGAATAGCAAAAGGGAAGCAACTTGAACAGAGTGAAAGCTAGATTAGTGCGACACTAGCTGGTAATAAGATTTTATAGACTTAGTAAAAACCACCCGTTGGACGGGTGGTTTCTTTTTATTTTGTTGATTTTAAGATGATATTTTTTTCAAAACCGCCACGTGCTTCTTTTTTCTCTTGGCGTTTGTTTAGTAAATCTTGCTCTGTGTATCCAAGTTTATGAGCTAATCCAAATAAGACTTCCATGACATCAGCTAGTTCTTCTAGATTTTTATCTGTTTTGAATTCTGTGACTTCTTCATCTAGTTTTTTAACTAGATAATTAAAGGCAACCTCATTATTAACAATTTCAATATCTGCTGTTTTTCCCGATGCTGCGATGATTTCGGGAATTAAATCACGGACTAGTTTATCGTATTGAATCATAGATCATTCTCCTCTGTACTTTAATTAGTTTTATTATATTTCAAGGGATAAATTCTGTCAAAAATTTCAAAAGAATGATAAAATATTACCAAAGTGTAAGGTAGGGTGAAAATGGTGACAACAATTAAAAGTATTACAGGGTATGATGATTATCTGTATCATCATATGAAAGAGAGTTTTAAAAAAGCTAAAAAAATCGATATTATCGTTTCTTTTTTAATGGAATCAGGGGTTAAACTATTAGAACAAGATTTAATAGAACTTAAAACGAAAAATATTCCGATTCGAATCTTAACAGGGAATTATTTGAATATTACACAGCCTTCGGCGTTGTATCGATTAAAAGATATTTTCGGTGATAGTGCTGATTTACGATTTTTTAATGAGCCTAATCGGAGTTTTCATGCAAAATCTTATTTTTTCGAATATGAAGATGGAGCCGACATGTATATTGGATCATCTAACTTATCAAAATCAGCTTTTACAAGTGGGGTAGAATGGAATTTCAAACTTGATAAACTGACGCATCAGGTAGAGTATGAGCGGTATCATCAAGTATTTGAAGATTTATTTTATAATCATTCCATTAAAATTACCGATGCAGAACTGGATTTCTATTCAAAGAATTGGAAGAAAAATAAAATCTATCAAACAACACCGTTTCCAAATACAAACTTTACAGAAGTTGCAGCTGATGAGGCACCATCATATGTGACGGATTTATATTCACCGCGTGGTGCTCAAATAGAAGCTCTTTATCATTTAAAGAAAACAAGAGAAGAAGGGTTTGATAAAGGGCTTGTCGTTGCTGCAACTGACGCTATCTTCTGAAA